>NZ_JBIAHA010000016.1:0-242416 GCF_042870175.1 Streptomyces sp. NPDC006643
CGGGGGGGGGGGGGGGGGGGGGGGGGCCCCCCCCGGCCCGCCCCCGCCCCCCCCCCCCGCGGGGGCCGCCCGGGGGGGGGGGGGGTGGGGGGGGGGGGGGGGGGTTTTTTCCCCCCACACCCCCCCCCCCCCGACGACTCGGAACGGGGGCCGGGGACCGGATCGGTCATCGGTCCCGCGATGTTGGCGTCGGACCGCAAGGATTCACTCTCCTCGACTTCAGGCTCGCAATGAGGAGAGCCTGCCATGCTTTCGGGGTCGGGAACCAGCGAGGCCCGTGGTTCTGTGGATGAATCCGTATCTGTGGCCAACCCGGTACCTCTTACGAGGGGTTTCTTGCCCCGTGGTGCGGAAGCGGCTCGACCTCGATCGATAATGCCCTGCAACAGTGAGCGACGTTTCACGTGAAACACGATGCACTTGCCGCAGGGCTAGACCGTTACGACACTCCGCAGTCGATGGCCAGGGCTGCTTCTATGGAGCATCACCGACGGCGGCGCGCCCGGTCCGCGCGGGCGGCCTTGGCGCGCTTCGTCGCGAACCGCACCCCGCCGGGGCTCTCCCCGACCTCCGCGCGCACCACGGTGGCCGGCGGATCCACCAGACCCTCACCGACCCGCAGCACCGAGGAATCGATCACACCGAGCTTGCTCAGCGCCGACCGGGCGCCCTTCAGCTCCTCCTCGGCTGTGTCGCCCTTGAGCGCCAGCATCTCGCCGTACGGGCGCAGCAGCGGTACGCCCCAGCCGGCCAGCCGGTCGAGCGGGGCCACGGCACGCGCCGTCACCACATGGACGGGCTGGAGCGTCCCGAGTACTTCCTCGGCCCGTCCCCGTACGACCGTCACATGGTCCAGGCCCAGCAGCTCGACCACTTCCTGGAGGAAGTTCGTCCGCCGCAGGAGCGGCTCCAGCAGCGTGATCCGCAGATCGGGGCGCACGAGCGCCAGCGGGATCCCCGGCAGTCCGGCCCCCGAGCCGACGTCACAGACGCTCACGCCCTCGGGTACGACCTCGGAGAGCACCGCGCAGTTCATCAGGTGCCGCTCCCAGAGCCGTGGCACCTCACGCGGCCCGATGAGACCGCGTGTGACTCCCGCGTCAGCGAGGAGCTCCGCGTACCGGACAGCGGCCGGGAAGGATTCTCCGAACACCGTCCTCGCCTCGTCCGGCGCAGGGGGAACCTCTGCTGCCTCCGTCACGGGAACCGTCCTTCCGTACTGAACCACCCGAGTGTGGCTCACAGTCACTGTCTGGCTGACAAACGTCGGCCCCGTCTGTGGACAGACGGGGCCGAGAACCGGGAGACCGCTCAGGCAGGGAGCACAACGACGAAGCGCTGCGGCTCCTCGCCCTCGGACTCGCTGCGCAGTCCGGCCGCCGCGACGGCGTCGTGCACGACCTTGCGCTCGAAGGGCGTCATGGGGTTCAGCTTCACCGGCTCGCCGGTGCTCTTCACCTCGTCGGCCGTCCTGGCACCCAGCTCGGCCAGCTCCGTGCGCTTCTTCGCCCGGAAGCCTCCGATGTCCAGCATCAGCCGGCTGCGGTCTCCGGTCTCCCGGTGCACCGCGAGGCGCGTCAGCTCCTGGAGCGCTTCGAGCACCTCGCCGTCCCGCCCGACGAGTTTCTGAAGATCACGGCCGCTCACATCGCTGATGATCGAAACCGCGGCCCGGTCGGCCTCGACGTCCATGTCGATGTCACCGTCGAGGTCGGCGATGTCGAGCAGACCTTCGAGATAGTCGGCCGCGATCTCGCCTTCCTGCTCAAGACGGGTGAGGGTGTCACTACCCTCGGCGGCGGCGGAGATGGTGCCTTCCGACACGGATGGACTCCTTCTTACTACGGGCTTGCTACGGGCTCTACGGGCTTCGGGGAGCTGCGCTTACTTCTTGGTCGGGTGCTTGGGCCGCTGCTGACCCTTGCGCGCCCCGGCCTTGGCCCGTGCGCCACCACTGCCGTTCTTGCGCGGTGGCTGCTTGGGCTGGCCGTCCTTCGGCTCGTCCTTCTTCTGAAGCGACGTCTTGGGCGCGGCGTCGGCGGCCTCGGCCGCGTCGTCCGAAGGCTTCGTTCCCGAGGTCTTCGACACGGGCTGCTGGCTGCCGCCGGCCTGCCGCTTCGACTTGGGCTGGCGCTTGGGCTGCTGCCGCCTCGCCGCGTGCGACTCGCCCTCGGGCAGAACCTCACCCTTGATCACCGTGCCGTCCGCCTGGGCGACGAGACCGGTCTTGGAGAGGCTGGTGATGAACTTGCGCTCATTGTCGTTGCGGTCGGGCCCCTTGGCCACGATCGCCGAGACGATGTTGCGCCGGCGCTTCGAGCGGACCTCGTTGTGCGTGGAGATGCTCTTGAGCAGCCGCTGCAAGTACTGGTCCTGGGCCTTGCTGCCCGGAGTCGGGTTCTGGTTGATCACGTACATCTGCTGGCCCATGGTCCACACGTTGGTGGTCAGCCAGTAGACGAGGACACCGACGGGGAAGTTGATGCCCATCACCATGAAGATCAGCGGGAAGATGTACATCAGCATCTTCTGCTGCTGCATGTACGGCGTCTTGACCGTGAGGTCGACGTTCTTCGTCATCAGCTGGCGCTGCGTGTAGAACTGCGACGCCGACATCAGGACGATCATGATCGCGGTGACGACACGGACCGAGATCTGCGTGGCGTCCAGGGACGCGACCTTGTCGGCACTGTCGGTGAACTTCGCGGCCAGCGGGGCGCCGAAGATGTGCGCCTGGCGCGCGCTGTCGAGCAGCGACTGGTTGATCACGCCGATCGTCTTGCCCGAGGCGATGCTGGAGAGCACGTGGTACAGGGCGAAGAAGAACGGTGACTGCGCCAGGATGGGAAGGCACGAGGAGAGCGGGTTCGTGCCCGTCTCCTTGTACAGCTTCATCATCTCTTCGGACTGACGCTGTTTGTCGTTCTTGTAGCGCTCCTGGATGGCCTTCATCTTGGGCTGAAGGACCTGCATGTTCCGGGTCGACTTGATCTGCTTGACGAACAGCGGGATCAGACAGATCCGGATGAGCACCACCAGGGACACGATGGACAGTCCCCAGGCCCAGCCCGTGTCGGGGCCGAAGATCGCCCCGTACACCGTGTGGAACTGGACGATGACCCACGAGACTGGCGTGGTGATGAAACTGAAGAAACTGGCAATCGTGTCCACTAATCAGGCTCCTTGAGCATGGGACGAGGTCTCTGCGGCCGGACTCGGAGTTTCGGGGGCCGAGGCCGAACCCCCGGAAGGCACGCCGGCGGCGGATTGCCCGCCCTTGGTGCCGCGCCACGCGTTGCGCAGCAGTTCATGCCACCGCGGGCGCTTGCGCGGTGGGACATGGTCCACGCCGCCCGGCGACCACGGGTTGCACCGCAGAATGCGCCAGGCCGTCAGACCGGTGCCCTTGATCGCGCCGTGCCTGTCGATGGCCGTGTAGCCGTAGTGGGAACACGACGGGTAGTACCGGCAGACGGGCCCGAGCAACGGGCTGATCGTCCACTGGTACAGCTTGATCAGAGCCAGCAGTGGGTACTTCATCGCGCGCCCCCTCCCAGCAGCCGCTCAAGGGCGGCGTCCAGGTCTCGGGCCAGCTGTTCATGGTCGGCGTCGCCCGCACCGGGCAGCGCTCGTACGACAACCAGGCTACCGGGGGCCAGCCGGGACAGCCGATCGCGTATGAGGTGACGGAGTTTCCGCTTCACCCGGGTCCGTACGACGGCCCCGCCCACGGCTTTGCTTACGACGAAACCCGCCCGCGTCGGGGGATCGCTCTCCCCTGGCGCGTGCGGGCCCGTAGTACCGCTACGTAGATGTACGACAAGGAGCGGGCGTCCGGCCCGGCGTCCCCGGCGTACCGCGGTCGCGAAATCCTCGCGCCGCCTCAGCCGATTCTCGGTAGGCAGCACGTCATAACCTGTTGGCGATCAGGCGGACAGGTTGGCGCGACCCTTGCCACGGCGGTTCGCGAGAATCGCGCGGCCGGCGCGGGTGCGCATACGGAGCCGGAAGCCGTGGGTCTTGGCACGACGACGGTTGTTCGGCTGGAAGGTGCGCTTGCTCACTCGGGGGCTCCAGAGATGATGATTGGGAAGGCGGGACATCGCCTGGCTGTCACCGTGCGCCCACGAGAAGCTCGCGATTACGCCCGAGTGCACCGCTTCACGACCACAGATCGTGATCCTTGCCCATCGGAGGCAGGCGGCAGCAGCCATCGACAACTCGACCTGGTCACGGTACGCGCGGCTACGCCATACGGTCAAACCAGCTGGCTGCCACGTTCCATTATGCACAGCCTGTGGACAACAACTTGAACCACGTGGGTGCCCTGACTACCGTGGCCGAACTCCGGATTCTTTTCCGCCGGTCTTCCCACCCCGTCCCGAGAACCACATATTCGTGGGACCAGCGAGAGAGCGTGCCCTGTGGCTGACGTACCTGCCGATCTTGCCGCAGTGTGGCCACGAGTGCTGGAGCAGCTCCTCAGGGAGGGCCAGCAGGGCGTCGAGCCCAAGGACAAACAGTGGATCGAGCGCTGCCAGCCACTCGCGCTGGTGGCCGACACCGCGCTGCTGGCCGTGCCCAACGAGTGGGGCAAGCGCGTGCTCGAAGGCCGCCTCGCCCCGCTCATCAGCGAGACCCTGAGCCACGAGTGCGGGCGCCCGATCCGTATCGCCATCACCGTCGACGACTCGGCCGGCGACCCCGTACCGCCGCTGCCCCAGCAGAGCCGCTACCAGAACTCCCAGCACGACGACGGCCGCGACGCCCGTGATCCGCGTGACGGCCGTGATTCCCGTCACGACGACCCGCGGCCGGACGACCCCCGGCACGACGACATGCGCCCGGACGGCGGCTACCACCCCTACGGCCGCCGTCCCTCCGACGACGACGGCATGCCGACGGCCCGCCCCGCGTACCCCGACTACCAGCAGCAGCGCCCCGACCCCGGCGCCTGGCCCCGTACGCAGGAGGATCTGTCCTGGCAGCAGCAGCGGCTCGGCGGCTTCCAGGACCGTGACCCGTACGCGACCGCCCGCCCGCAGCAGCCCCAGCACGACTACCGGCCGCCGCAGCCGCAGGAGAGCCACCCCTACGACCAGCAGCGGCAGCAGCGCCCCGAGCGGCACGACCTGGACCCGCAGCAGTCGCGGCACGGCGGCCGGGGCGGCGCGACCGGACCGCTCGGCGCGCAGGCCTCGCCGCCGCCGGGGCCCGGTGAGCACCACGCGCGTCTGAATCCCAAGTACCTCTTCGACACCTTCGTCATCGGGGCGTCCAACCGGTTCGCGCACGCGGCGGCCGTCGCCGTCGCGGAGGCTCCGGCCAAGGCGTACAACCCGCTCTTCATCTACGGCGAGTCCGGACTCGGCAAGACGCACCTGCTGCACGCCATCGGGCACTACGCGCGCAGCCTCTATCCCGGCACCCGGGTGCGGTACGTGAGTTCGGAGGAGTTCACCAACGAGTTCATCAACTCCATCCGCGACGGCAAGGGCGACACCTTCCGCAAGCGCTACCGGGACGTCGACATCCTGCTCGTCGACGACATCCAGTTCCTGGCGAGCAAGGAGTCGACGCAGGAGGAGTTCTTCCACACCTTCAACACGCTCCACAACGCGAACAAGCAGATCGTGCTCTCCTCGGACCGGCCGCCCAAGCAGCTGATCACCCTGGAGGACCGGCTGCGCAACCGCTTCGAGTGGGGTCTCACCACCGACGTACAGCCGCCGGAGCTGGAGACGCGTATCGCGATCCTCCGTAAGAAGGCGGTGCAGGAGCAGCTGAACGCGCCCCCCGAGGTGCTGGAGTTCATCGCCTCGCGGATCTCGCGCAACATCCGTGAGCTGGAGGGCGCGCTGATCCGGGTGACGGCGTTCGCCTCGCTCAACCGGCAGCCGGTGGACCTCGGGCTGACCGAGATCGTGCTCAAGGACCTCATCCCCGGCGGCGAGGACTCGGCCCCCGAGATCACCGCGGGCGCCATCATGGCGGCGACGGCGGACTACTTCGGGCTGACGGTGGAGGACCTCTGCGGCTCGTCGCGCAGCCGGGTGCTGGTGACGGCGCGCCAGATCGCGATGTATCTGTGCCGTGAGCTGACGGATCTGTCGCTGCCCAAGATCGGCGCGCAGTTCGGCAACCGCGACCACACGACCGTGATGCACGCGGACCGGAAGATCCGCGCGCTGATGGCCGAGCGGCGCTCCATCTACAACCAGGTCACCGAGCTCACCAACCGCATCAAGAACGGCTGAGGCCACCGGCCGAGGACACGTCGGCCGCCGGCCTCAGGACGCCTCAGGGCGCTTCGGGACACCGTCCCGGGGCGCCCTTCGTCATGTCCGTCGGCGGGCCGGAGTCGGATCCGGCGGGTCGGCGTCGGATCCGGCGGGTCATCGGGGCGTGACGGGCACTCAACCGCTGTTCGAATACGGGGTGTCGAGGGCTGCTTCTCCACAGAAAAGGGCCCGATCTCCCGTCCACACCCTGGGGATGGATAAGTTGTCCAGACTGCGTCCACAGGCGGGCCGACCGGAAGTCGATCATGCCAGGTCAGACCCCTGGGGATTTGTGGCCAACTTTCCTCCACAGCCTGTGGACAGTTTTCTCACCCACAGGCACGCGCTCCCGTTGTCCACCGGCGGCCCACAGGAGACGGCCTGTTGCCCACAGCTTCGGCCCGCTTCTCCACATCGCTGTCCACTGTTCGGCAACAGAACACGACTGTTCACCGTGTCGAGTGAAAGGCGTCACATCGAGGTTGCCTCGGACCCTGTGGGGAACGTCGGAAAAGCTGGGGACGACCCTGGGGAGAAGTAGGGGTGCCCTGTGCACCGCCTGTGCAGAACTTTCGGCTGTCCACAGAGCGATGGGGTTGTCCACCGACGGCGCCCACAGGCCCGGTGGACAAAAAAGTGGGCTTGACCTGCGAAAACGACGTTATCCACGGAATCCACAGGCCCTACTACTACTAACACCTGGAGTTACCTGGGAATCTGCTGGGAAGTGGGTGCTGTGCACAACTCGGCGCCGGACCGCTCCCGGCCGGTTGTCGCGACTTGACCCCGAGCAGCACCGAGTGTCGGTGCCGTACGTCAGACTGGTCCCCGGCAACCTCACCCTGCCCATGGCGGAGTGAGCTCATGCCGACGACGAAGAAGGCCGGCAGGGCGAGTCAGCAACAGCAGGAGGCGGTTCCGGTGAAGATCCGGGTGGAGCGCGATGTACTGGCGGAGGCGGTGGCCTGGGTGGCCCGTAGCCTCCCGGCCCGTCCGCCGGCGCCCGTTCTTGCGGGCCTTCTGCTGAAGGCCGAGGAAGGCGCGCTCAGCTTCTCCAGCTTCGACTACGAGGTCTCGGCCAAGGTCTCGGTGGACGCCGAGGTCGAGGAGGACGGCACCGTCCTCGTCTCCGGCCGGCTCCTCGCCGACATCTGCCGCGCCCTCCCCAACCGGCCGGTGGAGATTTCCACAGACGGTGTACGGGCGACGGTGGTCTGCGGCTCCTCGCGGTTCACCCTGCACACACTGCCTGTGGACGAGTACCCGGCACTGCCGCAGATGCCGACCGCCACCGGCACCGTGCCCGGTGAGGTCTTCGCCTCCGCCGCCGCCCAGGTGGCCATCGCCGCGGGCCGTGACGACACGCTCCCGGTGCTCACCGGCGTACGGATCGAGATCGAGGGCGACACGGTCACCCTGGCCTCGACCGACCGCTACCGCTTCGCCGTCCGCGACTTCCTGTGGAAGCCGGAGGTCGCCGACATCTCCGCGGTCGCCCTGGTGCCCGCCAAGACGCTGCTGGACACCGCCAAGGCCCTCACGAGCGGTGACACGGTCACGCTGGCGCTCTCGGGCTCCGGTGCGGGCGAGGGGCTGATCGGTTTCGAGGGCGCCGGACGCCGGACGACCACGCGGCTCCTGGAGGGCGACCTCCCGAAGTACCGGACGCTGTTCCCGACGGAGTTCAACTCGGTCGCGGTGATCGAGACGGCGCCGTTCGTCGAGGCCGTCAAGCGCGTGGCGCTGGTCGCCGAGCGCAACACCCCGGTGCGGCTCAGCTTCGAGCAGGGTGTGCTCATCCTCGAAGCCGGTTCCAGCGACGACGCACAGGCTGTGGAGCGGGTCGACGCGAAGCTCGACGGCGACGACATCTCGATCGCCTTCAACCCGACGTTCCTGCTCGACGGCCTGAGCGCCATCGACTCTCCCGTCGCACAGCTCTCCTTCACGACCTCCACCAAGCCCGCGCTCCTCAGTGGGAAGCCCGCGCTGGATGCCGAGGCCGACGACGCGTACAAGTACCTGATCATGCCGGTGCGGCTGTCGGGCTGATCGCGTCCCCCGCCGGGCTGGGTCGTACGGACCGTCCCGGCGGGCCCGGCGTAGGCTCGGGCGGGGCCGCGCGGCACTGGCGCCGCCCGCCCCTGCCTGAACGACTGTCGGCTCAACGCTTAAGGAACCACTGATGGAGCTCGGTCTCGTCGGCCTCGGCAAGATGGGCGGCAACATGCGCGAGCGCATCCGCCGCGCAGGCCACACCGTCATCGGATACGACCGGAACGCGGACGTCGCCGACGTCCACAGCCTCGAAGAGCTGGTGAGCAAGCTCAAGGGCCCCCGGGTCGTCTGGGTGATGGTCCCCTCGGGTGCGGCGACGCAGTCGACGATCGACGAGCTGTCGGGACTGCTGTCCCCCGGCGACGTGGTCGTGGACGGCGGCAACTCCCGCTGGACGGACGACGAGAAGCACGCGGTGCAGCTCGGCATCAAGGGCGTCGGCTTCGTCGACTGCGGTGTCTCCGGCGGCGTCTGGGGCCTGAAGAACGGCTACGCGCTGATGTACGGCGGCGACGCGGACCATGTCGCGAAGGTCCAGCCGATCTTCGACGCGCTCAAGCCGGAGGGCGACAAGGGCTCGGTCCACGCGGGCAAGGTCGGCGCCGGCCACTTCGCGAAGATGGTCCACAACGGCATCGAGTACGCGATGATGCAGGCCTACGCCGAGGGCTGGGAGCTGCTGGAGAAGGTCGACTCGGTCACCGACGTCCGCGAGGTGTTCCGCTCCTGGCAGGACGGCACGGTCATCCGTTCCTGGCTGCTGGACCTGGCGGTCAACGCGCTGGACGGCGACGAGCACCTGGACGCCCTGCGCGGTTACGCCGACGACTCCGGCGAGGGCCGGTGGACGGTCGAGGCGGCCATCGACCACGCGGTGCCGCTGCCCGCGATCACCGCGTCGCTGTTCGCCCGGTTCGCGTCCCGGCAGGACGATTCGCCGCAGATGAAGATGGTCGCCGCGCTGCGCAACCAGTTCGGTGGCCACGCGGTCGAGCAGGCGGACGAGAGCACGCCGGGCAAGCCCGGTAAGCCCGTCAAGCCGGGCGGGCCCAAGAACAAGAAGTAGCCCTTCGCAGTCGCGGAGGGGCGCGGGATCAGGGGAGGCCGGGCACGTCCATGCACGTCACTCATCTCTCGCTGGCCGACTTCCGCTCGTACGCCCGGATCGAGGTGCCGCTCGATCCGGGCGTCACCGCGTTCGTGGGGGCCAACGGGCAGGGGAAGACCAATCTGGTCGAGGCGGTCGGCTATCTCGCCTCGCTCGGCAGCCACCGGGTCTCCTCGGACACCCCGCTGGTGCGGATGGGCGCCGAGCGGGCGGTGATCCGGGCCGCCGTCACCCAGGGGGAGCGCTCGCAACTGGTCGAGCTCGAACTCAATCCGGGCCGTGCGAACAGGGCCAGGATCAATAGGTCTTCGCAGGTCAGACCGCGTGATGTGCTGGGGATAGTGCGGACGGTGCTGTTCGCGCCGGAGGATCTGGCGCTGGTGAAGGGCGATCCCGGTGAGCGCCGGCGCTTCCTCGACGAGCTGATCACGGCGCGCTCCCCGCGTATGGCCGGCGTGCGCTCGGACTACGACCGGGTGCTCAAGCAGCGCAACACCCTGCTGAAGTCGGCGGCGATGGCGCGGCGGCACGGCGGACGCGGGATGGATCTGTCCACGCTCGACGTGTGGGACCAGCATCTGGCCCAGGTGGGCGCGGAGTTGCTGGCCCAGCGGCTGGACCTGATCGAGACCTTGCAGCCGCTGACGGACAAGGCGTACGAGCAACTGGCGCCCGGTGGCGGTCCGGTGGCCCTGGAGTACCGTTCCTCCTCCGCCGACCCGGATGGGGCGGGCGCCGAGGCGCCGCGTTCGCGCGAGGAGCTGTACGCGCGGCTGATGGCGGCGCTGGCGGGGACACGTAAGCAGGAGATCGAGCGGGGGGTCACGCTGGTGGGTCCGCACCGGGACGAACTGCTGCTGAAGCTCGGCCAGTTGCCGGCCAAGGGGTACGCGAGCCACGGCGAGTCCTGGTCGTACGCGCTGGCGCTGCGGCTGGCCTCGTACGATCTGCTGCGCGCCGAGGGCAACGAGCCGGTGCTGGTCCTCGACGACGTCTTCGCCGAGCTGGACGCACGGCGCCGGGAGCGGCTCGCGGAGCTGGTGGCGCCGGGCGAGCAGGTGCTGGTCACGGCCGCGGTGGACGACGACGTGCCGGACATTCTGGCCGGGGTGCGGTTCACGGTGGCCGGCGGCACGGTGGAGCGGGCATGAGCGGCCCCGAGCGCCCGGCCGCGCCCACCGGTCCCGCGCTGCCCGACCCCGCTTCGGCGGCGCCGTCGGAGACGTCGGCCGCATCGGCGCCTGTCGAGTCGTCGGGTGTCGACCTGGCGCGGGTCGCGCTGCGGGCGGCGAAGGAGCAGGCGCGCGCCCGTGGTGCCGCGGCCCAGCAGAAGAAGCAGGTCAGACGGGGTGGTGGCCCCCGGTCGGGGGCGGGCGCCGACGGCCGTGACCCGCTGTCGCTGGGCGCCGCCATCAACCGTCTGATCACCGAGCGGGGCTGGGAGACGCCCGCTGCCGTGGGCGGGGTGATGGGCCGCTGGCCGCAGATCGTGGGTGACGACCTGGCCAGGCACTGTGTGCCGGAGCGGTACGAGGAGGACGAGCGGATCCTCACGGTGATCTGCGACTCGACGGCCTGGGCGACGCAGCTGCGGCTGCTGGCCCCACGGCTGGTGGCCCGGCTGAACGAGGACCTGGGGCACGGCACGGTGAAGGTGATCAAGGTGCGTGGCCCGGCCGGTCCGCCCCGGCGCTTCGGCGCGCTGCGGGCGCCCGGCAGCAAGGGCCCGGGGGACACCTACGGCTGAGGCCGGCGGTACGGCGCGGGCGCCCGGCGCGGTGCGATACCCGGCCGGGTCCCGGTCACGTACCGCTCCCGGAGGCGTACGCCGGGACACGACGACGACCTCCGCGCCCCCGCCGGGCCCCGGAAGCCCCCTGCCCGAGCCCCTCTCGCGTCTCCCCGTACGGCTGACCGGCCCGCGTCGGCGTTGACCTTCGCGCCACGCCGCGCCGTCCCGCGCCACTCCGACGGGCTCCGCGGACCACCGCGAGAGTCCCAACAGCCCCTCCGCGAGACCCACTTCACACACGTCTCCCGGCGCTGCCGCGAGCCCTTCCGGAGAGCCCTGTGACCTCCTTGTACGGCTGCGGAGAGTGAGGTGTCCCGCACGGTAGCCGGAGGTTGACAGCCCGAAGCGCTCAAAGCCCGTGTGAGCCTCTTGGAGCCCCTGCCCGAATATGGGGAGTCGGCAGCCGCTGGTTCAGGGCGGCACATGCGGACTCAGGTACCGGCAAACCCCCATTCGGGTCGCCGCTACCGGTAGACTGATGGAGAATCCCGCCTCGTCGGCGGGACTCGCCTTCCAAGACTGTCAAACACTGTCGCAAGCCGAACGACGCAGCCGCTCCCGCCTGTCCGGAGATCGGTCTGTGCTGTGCCAGAAAGGGCGCTTCGTGGCCGATTCCGGCAACCCCAACGAGAACACTCCGTCCGTAGCCACCGGTGAGAACGGCGAGGTAACGGGCTCGTACAACGCCAGTGCCATCACGGTGCTGGAAGGCCTGGACGCTGTCCGCAAGCGTCCGGGTATGTACATCGGCTCGACCGGTGAACGTGGCCTTCATCACCTGGTGACCGAGGTCGTCGACAACTCCGTCGACGAGGCCCTGGCCGGGCACGCGGACACCATCGACGTCACGATCCTCGCCGACGGTGGCGTACGCGTGGTCGACAACGGCCGTGGCATCCCCGTGGGCATCGTCCCGTCCGAGGGCAAGCCGGCCGTCGAGGTCGTGCTGACGGTGCTGCACGCGGGCGGCAAGTTCGGCGGCGGCGGCTACTCCGTCTCCGGTGGTCTGCACGGCGTGGGTGTCTCCGTGGTGAACGCGCTGTCGACGAAGGTCGCCGTCGAGGTCAAGACCGACGGTCACCGCTGGACGCAGGATTACAAGCTCGGGGTGCCGACGGCGCCGCTGGCGCAGAACGAGGCGACGGACGAGACGGGCACGACGGTCACCTTCTGGGCGGACCCGGACGTCTTCGAGACCACGGAGTACTCCTTCGAGACGCTGTCCCGGCGCTTCCAGGAGATGGCCTTCCTCAACAAGGGCCTGACCCTGAAGCTGACCGACGAGCGCGAGTCGGCCAAGGCCGTCGTGGGCGCCGACGTCGCGGGCGCGGACGCCGCCGAGGCGGCCGGCGAGGAGCCGGTGCGCAGCGTCACGTACTTCTACGAGGGCGGCATCGTCGACTTCGTGAAGTACCTGAACTCCCGCAAGGGCGAGCTGATCCACCCCACGGTCATCGACATCGATGCCGAGGACAAGGAGCGGATGCTCTCGGTGGAGATCGCGATGCAGTGGAACTCGCAGTACAGCGAGGGGGTGTACTCCTTCGCGAACACGATCCACACGCATGAGGGCGGTACGCACGAGGAGGGCTTCCGCGCGGCGATGACCGGCCTGGTCAACCGCTACGCGCGCGAGAAGAAGTTCCTGCGCGAGAAGGACGACAACCTGGCGGGCGAGGACATCCGCGAGGGTCTGACCGCGATCATCTCGGTCAAGCTGGGCGAGCCGCAGTTCGAGGGCCAGACGAAGACCAAGCTCGGCAACACGGAGGCGAAGACCTTCGTACAGAAGATCGTGCACGAGCATCTGACGGACTGGTTCGACCGGCATCCCAATGAGGCGGCCGACATCATCCGTAAGTCGATCCAGGCCGCCACGGCCCGTGTCGCGGCCCGTAAGGCGCGGGATCTGACCCGGCGCAAGGGCCTGCTGGAGTCGGCGTCGCTGCCGGGCAAGCTGAGTGACTGCCAGTCGAACGACCCGTCCAAGTGCGAGATCTTCATCGTCGAGGGCGACTCGGCCGGCGGCAGCGCGAAGTCCGGGCGCAACCCGCAGTATCAGGCCATTCTGCCGATCCGCGGAAAGATCCTGAATGTCGAGAAGGCCCGGATCGACAAGATCCTCCAGAACACCGAGGTGCAGGCGCTGATCTCGGCGTTCGGCACCGGTGTGCACGAGGACTTCGACATCGAGAAGCTCCGCTATCACAAGATCATTCTGATGGCGGACGCCGACGTCGACGGCCAGCACATCAACACGCTGCTGCTGACGTTCCTCTTCCGCTTCATGCGCCCGCTGGTCGAGGCGGGTCACGTGTATCTGTCGCGTCCGCCGCTCTACAAGATCAAGTGGGGCCGGGACGACTTCGAGTACGCGTACTCGGACCGGGAGCGCGACGCCCTGGTCGAGCTGGGCAAGCAGAACGGCAAGCGGATCAAGGAAGACTCGATTCAGCGCTTCAAGGGACTCGGCGAGATGAACGCCGAGGAGCTGCGCATCACGACGATGGACGTCGACCACCGGGTGCTCGGTCAGGTCACGCTCGACGACGCGGCGCAGGCCGACGACCTGTTCTCGGTGCTGATGGGCGAGGACGTCGAGGCACGGCGCTCGTTCATCCAGCGCAACGCCAAGGACGTCCGCTTCCTCGACATCTGAGTCGACACCCGCGTCGACATCCTCGTCGGTCTCCCGCTGACGACCGCTGACGAATGCTTCGTAAAGGCCGAAAGGAACACTGACCAGCAATGGCCGACGAGAACACCCCCGTGATGCCCGAAGAGGTGCCCGCCGTGGAAGGCGTGGGCATGCGTGTCGAGCCCGTGGGGCTCGAAACGGAGATGCAGCGCTCGTACCTCGACTACGCGATGTCCGTCATCGTGTCGCGCGCGCTGCCCGACGTACGGGACGGTCTGAAGCCCGTCCACCGCCGGGTGCTGTACGCGATGTACGACGGCGGCTACCGGCCCGAGAAGGGCTTCTACAAGTGCGCCCGCGTCGTCGGTGACGTCATGGGCACCTACCACCCGCACGGCGACTCCTCGATCTACGACGCGCTGGTCCGTCTCGCGCAGCCGTGGTCGATGCGGATGCCGCTGGTGGACTCCAACGGCAACTTCGGCTCTCCCGGCAACGACCCGGCCGCCGCCATGCGGTACACCGAGTGCAAGCTGATGCCGCTGTCGATGGAGATGCTCCGGGACATCGACGAGGAGACCGTCGACTTCACGGACAACTACGACGGCCGCAACCAGGAGCCGACGGTCCTGCCGTCGCGCTTCCCGAACCTGCTGATCAACGGCTCGGCCGGCATCGCCGTCGGTATGGCCACCAACATCCCGCCGCACAACCTGCGCGAGGTCGCCGCGGGCGCGCAGTGGGCGCTGGAGCACCCGGAGGCCTCCCACGAGGAGCTGCTGGACGCGCTGATCGAGCGGATCAAGGGTCCGGACTTCCCGTCCGGCGCGCTGGTCGTGGGCCGTCGGGGCATCGAGGAGGCGTACCGCACGGGCCGTGGCTCGATCACGATGCGCGCGGTCGTCGCGGTCGAGGAGATCCAGAACCGGCAGTGCCTGGTCGTGACGGAGCTGCCGTACCAGACCAACCCCGACAACCTCGCGCAGAAGATCGCCGACCTGGTGAAGGACGGCAAGGTCGGCGGCATCGCGGACGTGCGTGACGAGACGTCCTCGCGTACGGGGCAGCGGCTGGTGGTCGTGCTCAAGCGCGACGCGGTCGCCAAGGTCGTGCTGAACAACCTCTACAAGCACACCGACCTCCAGACGAACTTCGGCGCGAACATGCTGGCGCTGGTGGACGGTGTGCCGCGCACGCTGTCGATCGACGCGTTCATCCGGCACTGGGTGACGCACCAGATCGAGGTCATCGTCCGGCGTACCAGGTTCCGGCTGCGCAAGGCCGAGGAGCGCGCGCACATCCTGCGCGGTCTGCTCAAGGCGCTGGACGCGATCGACGAGGTCATCGCGCTGATCCGGCGCAGCGACACCGTCGAGACGGCGCGCGGCGGCCTGATGACGCTGCTGTCGATCGACGAGATCCAGGCGAACGCGATCCTGGAGATGCAGCTGCGCCGGCTGGCGGCGCTGGAGCGGCAGAAGATCGTCGCCGAGCACGACGAACTCCAGGCGAAGATCGACGAGTACAACAAGATCCTCGCCTCGCCGGAGCGGCAGCGGCAGATCGTCAGCGAGGAACTGGCGGTGATCGTCGACAAGTTCGGTGACGACCGGCGTTCCAAGCTGGTGCCCTTCGACGGTGACATGTCCATCGAGGACCTGATCGCCGAGGAGGACATCGTCGTCACCATCTCGCGTGGCGGCTATGTGAAGCGTACGAAGACCGACGACTACCGCTCGCAGAAGCGCGGCGGCAAGGGCGTGCGCGGCACGAAGCTCAAGTCGGACGACATCGTGGACCACTTCTTCGTGTCGACGACGCACCACTGGCTGCTGTTCTTCACGAACAAGGGCCGGGTGTACCGGGCGAAGGCGTACGAGCTGCCCGACGCCGGCCGGGACGCGCGGGGCCAGCACGTGGCCAACCTGCTGGCGTTCCAGCCGGACGAGAAGATCGCGCAGATCCTCGCCGTACGGGACTACGAGGCGGCGCCGTATCTGGTTCTGGCCACCAAGGCCGGTCTGGTGAAGAAGACGTCTCTGAAGGATTACGATTCGCCCCGCTCCGGTGGTGTGATCGCGATCAACCTCCGTGAGACGGACACGGGGGCGGACGATGAACTGATCGGTGCCGAGCTGGTGTCGGCGGACGACGATCTGCTGCTGATCAGCAGGAAGGCGCAGTCGATCCGGTTCACCGCGACGGACGACTCGCTGCGTCCGATGGGGCGGGCGACATCCGGTGTCAAGGGCATGAGTTTCCGCGAAGGGGACGAACTGCTGTCGATGAATGTGGTGCGGCCCGGTACGTTCGTGTTCACTGCTACTGACGGCGGCTACGCGAAGCGAACCAACGTCGACGAGTATCGAGTTCAAGGACGTGGCGGCCTCGGAATCAAGGCCGCGAAGATCGTGGAGGACCGCGGGTCGCTGGTCGGTGCGCTGGTGGTGGAGGAGACGGACGAGATCCTCGCCATCACCCTGGGCGGCGGTGTGATTCGCACGCGAGTCAACGAAGTCAGGGAGACGGGCCGTGACACGATGGGTGTCCAACTGATCAACCTGGGCAAGCGCGATGCCGTGGTCGGCATCGCTCGTAATGCCGAGGCCGGTCGTGAGGCTGAAGAGGTCGAAGGGGTTGTCGGCGATGATGCCGACGAGGCCCCGGTGACCGACGGAGCCACGCCTGCCGAGGACGCTGAGGGCACAGAGCCCTCGGTCGCGGAGCACGAGGAGTAGACAGCGTGAGTGGAGCCACGGGCGCCGGATCGGCCGCTTCCGGAGCGAACGGTGCCCGTGGCCCTGCCACGGACTCCCAGGGGGTTACGGTGACCGACACCCGGGGGCAGCAGCCCCCCTACGAGACGTACGGATCCGAGCAGCCGCAGCAGCAGGCGGCGCAGCCGTACCACCCGCCGCAGGCGTATCCGACGCCGTCGGGCGGGGGGACACAGGGCGGGGGCACGCAGGGCGGACGGCAACGTTCGGCCGCCCAGCCGTCGCAGGCCCAGCCGCACGTCCAGCTGGGCCAAGGACAGGCGCAGGGCACGGGCACCGCCCAGCCCGGACAGGCATCCACGAGTGGCGGCCGGCAGTCCACGACCGCGGGCGTACGCCTCCCGCGCACGGGGGCGCGTACGACTCCGCGTACGCGCAAGGCCCGGCTGCGGGTGGCGAAGGCCGACCCGTGGTCGGTGATGAAGGTCAGCTTCCTGCTCTCCATCGCGCTCGGCGTGTGCACGGTCATCGCCGCGGCGGTGCTGTGGATGGTCATGGACGCGATGGGCGTCTTCTCGACGGTGGGCGGGACGATCAGCGAGGCGACGGGCTCGAACGAGAGCAACGGCTTCGACCTTCAGTCGTTCCTCTCGCTGCCGCGTGTGCTCATCTTCACGTCGGTGATCGCGGTGATCGACGTGGTGCTGGCGACGGCGCTGGCGACGCTCGGATCCTTCATCTACAACCTGTCGGCGGGCTTTGTGGGTGGCGTCGAGCTGACGCTCGCCGAGGACGAGTAAGGGCCCGCGCGAGAGCGCGGGGGCGGCCTCCTTATCGATTTTGGGACTGGCCCTGGAGTGCGCTAATCTTCAGGGGCAGCGCGGGGCTATAGCTCAGTTGGTTAGAGCGCATCCCTGATAAGGATGAGGCCACAGGTTCAAATCCTGTTAGCCCCACAAGAGTTGGACGTGCTGAGCAGAAGCCCGGCAGATCTCAGGATCTGCCGGGCTTTCTGTATGTGCGTGGGGCCGTGTCGCGCATTCCCGGCCGATATCGGGGCGCTGTCGTGCGTCGCCTGTGGGCCGCCGCGAGGTGTGCGGGCCCAAGCCGTCGATTGGGCCTGCGGTTGGGCCTTGGGGCCCATGTCGGGGGTGTGGTGCCGCCGTATGTTTCTCATGTCGCCAGCGGGACCGGCCAGGAGGAAGCCGGAGCCGCGAGTGGCACCGAAGACTCGTACGAGTCGGCCGGTACTCGGCCGGCCGACACAAAGGGGAATCTCATGTCGAACGTCACGCTGAAGGCCGCCACCAACGCCAAGCTCTACGTCGGCACCTGGGCGAACACCGCTGTCACCGCCATCAAGCGCCGCAGCGACAAGGGTCAGGGCGCGGTCGAGTACGTCGGCGTCATCGTCCTGGTGGCCCTGATCATCGCCGCGATCGTCGGTTCCGGTGTCGACGAGACGATCGCCGAGGGCCTGTCGAACACCGTGGACGAGATCCTCGGCGGCGGAGAGTAAGCCTTCAGCAACCCCGGTCGCGGGCCTTTCGAACCGCGCGGCGAGTCCTGACGAGGATGACGCCGCAGGCCCGAATCCCGCTGATCGCACAAGGGCCGATCCGCCCGGACAGTGAGACTCCTGTCCGGGCGGATCGCTTTCTGTTGTCAGGGTGTTGACTGGTCGTCGCGGCCCTTGAGTTGGGGGCGCATGTAGGTCACCGATCGGTATCGGCCGGTGTGTATAGTCGGGCGCCAGAAGGCCCCTAAGACAAGGAAAGACGAGGTCGCGCGGTGAAGAAGCTTCTCCTGGTCGCACTGGCCGCCATCGGCGGGCTCCTCGTGTACCGCCAGATCCAGGCGGATCGCGCCGAGCAGGATCTGTGGACGGAGGCGACCGACTCCGTGCCCGCAGGTTCGGGTGTCTGAGACCCAGTAGTCGGTTCGCGGGCCCCGGTCGCTGAGGCGACCGGGGCTTCGTGCTGTCGTGGGGGCCGTGGGCACGGCGAGTTCGCCTTGGTGAATGATTTGGTTGCTTTTGTGAAGTTCGGGGCCAGGGGGCGCGTACGGATCATTGGTGCGCGCAGACAGGGGCGGGAGCGGCGGGGCAGGATGGACCGGTACCCGGGCCGCCGTGGAGCGGTGGGTACGGGCCGTTGGCGGTGGGCGGCGGAGCCGCGGGACGACAAGGGGAAGCTCGTGAAGAGGCTGCGCGGCACGGGCCGGGGCGCGATCGTCGCGGCTGCGGCGATGTGCGTGGTGGCGGCGCAGCCGGGACTGCCGGGCGGAGCCGCACTGGCCGGGACCGCTCTGACGGCCGACGGGCCCACTCCGTACGCGTTCGATCCCCGTGCGGTGGCTGTCGAGGGCGCGGCGACCACGACCACCGCGGAGCTGCTCGAAGCGGGCTCCACGTACCGCTCGTCGATCGGGCCGGGCAAGCGGCTCGTCTACCGGCTGGACCTGGACGACGCGAGGAACGCGTACGTGTCGGCCACCGCCGTGCCCGCGTTGGGGTCACGGGTGGCGTACGGCGACGAGCTCACCATCACGATGGAGGACCCGCAGGGCAAGGAGTGCGACTCCGCGCAGGCCCGGATCCTGCCGCCCGGTGTCTATCCGCGGCCACTGACCGCGTACGTCTCCCGGACGCTCGACAGCACGGAGGACGAGTCCTGCCAGGAGGCCGGCCCGTACCACGTGATCGTGGAGCGGAAGTCGAAGTCCACGTCCACGCAGGACCCGTGGGAGCTGGAGCTGCGCCATCTCTCCGAGCCGGGGCTGACGGAGGCCGGGCGCACCGAGGCGCCCGGGGACTGGTCGACCGCCTCCCCCCGGCCGCCGTCCGACGCTCCGAAGCGACAGGAGGGCGGCGCCGGATTCGCCGACGCGGCGGATCTGGGGGACGGGCGGTGGACGGCGGCGATCGATCCCGGTGAGTCGCTCTTCTACCGGGTGCCGGTCGACTGGGGGCAGCAGCTGTTCACCACCGCGGAGCTGGGTGCTTCGGAGGGGGACGGCATCGTCAGCGGGGCGGTGTCCCTCGCGGTGTACAACCCGGCGAGGGGGCTTGTCGACAGCGTCGGATCGATGTCGTACAGCGGCAGGCGGAAGGCGTTGTCGACGGAGCCGGCGCCGCCGGTGGACCACGCGAACCGCTTCGGCTCCACCGCCGACGAGCGGGCGATGCGCTTCGCGGGCTGGTACTACGTGCGGGTGAGCCTCAGCCCCGAGGTGGGCGAGAAGTTCGGGCAGGGGCCGCACGACCTGACGCTGCGGGTGAGGGTCGACGGGGAGGCGAAGGACGGGCCGGGATACGACGGTGCGGCCGGTGAGTTCGATGTGCCGGACACCGGCGTGGGAGAGGCCGGGCCGGCGGGCGACGCGGACAACGGCACGATGACCCTGGTCGCCGCGGGCGGGATCGGGACGGGCACGGTGCTGGTGCTGGGGCTCGGCGGGTGGATGCTGATCGCGCGGCGGCGGGAGGCGGGCCGGTAGCGGCGGGGCGGAGCTGGGCTGGTTGGGGCGTCAGGTCTGGGCGTCAGGTCTGGGCGAGGGCCCAGAAACCCACGGCGAAACAGACCAGTGCGAGCAGCAGGACCGGGATCGTCACCTTGAGTGGCGGTCCCGGTCGCTTGTGCGGGACGGGCACGGGCGTCGGCATGGGCGTGGACATGGGGGCCGGGAGCGGGGCCGGTGGGTACTGGGTGGGAACCCCAGGCTGCTGAGCGGTGTATCTACGAGTGTGCGGCAGGTCGTGCGGCACTTCGGCGGTGGTCGCCTGCGACGGGTCGGGCGCGGCGGGGGAAGGGGAGACGGGCGGATGCGTGGGTGCGGAGTAGGCGGCGACGGGTGGGTACGGCTGCAACGGGTGCGGCCCGGAAGGGGATTGGCGGGGCCGGGGTTGCGGGGGCTGCGGTTGCTCGGGTTGGTGGTGTGGCTGCTGCTGCTCGGCGCGGGGCGGCGGCGGGGGGAGATGGAAGCTACCGGTCTCCGACATGGAGGTCTGCGGGGCCGGCTGCTGCGGTACGGCGGGCGTGCCGGCCGTCCAGGGGGCGCCCTGGGAGGGCTGCCCGCCGGTGGCGCCGCCGGTCATCCCCCCGGTCATCCCCCCGGTGATGCCACCCGTGTGCTGATTTCCGTACGACGGCGGCCGGGGAGCCGGTGCGGGGCGGCTCGGTGCCGACTCCGTGACGGGCCCCTCGGGGCCGAACTGGGGCGGCAGCGGCCCGAGTTGGTCGAAGACCTCGACGGGCTCGTCGTCCGCCGTCTGCTCGGGCAGCAGCTCGACGGCCGCGGTGAGCGCCTTGCGGGCGCCCGTCGCCGTACGGAACCGGGCGTCCGGGTCCGGTTGGAGCAGCCCGGCGAGGACCTGCCACAGCGGCTCGGGAATCCCCTGCGGCGCTCCCGGGGTGCCGTGCGCGGTGAAGTACTCCACCAGGGCCTTGGCGTCGGGCTTCTGCCCCTCCAGCAGATAGAGCGCGACCAGGCCGACGGCGAAGAGGTCGGCGGGGAAGTCCGGCTCCGCGCCCCCCATCTGCTCCGGTGCGAAGTAACCGGGCGTGCCCACCACGTAGTTGGTCTCCGTCAGGCGCGGTTCACCCTTGCGCATGGAGATCCCGAAGTCGGACAGCCGCAGATGCGGCCGGCCGGTCCCGGTGGCCTCCAGCAGTATGTTGGCGGGCTTGATGTCGCGGTGGACGACTCCCTCCGCGTGCACCGCGGCGAGACCGGACAGCAGCTGGTCGAGCAGGAGACAGACGAAGCGCGGCGGCAGGGGACCGTAGTCACCGATCACATGGGCCAGCGATCCGCCGCTCACCAGATCCATGGTGAACAGGACCTTGTCGTCGTCGGCGGCCCAGCTGGCCGGTGCGAGTACGTGCGGGTGATCGATCCGCACGGCCTGCTCGCGTACGAAACGCAGCAGGGTGTGCGCGTCGCTCTGTTGCAGCACCTTGGCCGCCACATACCGACGGCGCCGGTGGTCCCAGGCACGCCAGACGGCGCCCACACCACCACGTCCGATCGGATCGACCAACTCGTACCGACCAGCGAAGACCTCACCCATCGCGCCGCGCTCGCTCCCAGCCGTCCTGTCCGGACAGGACCTAGTTCTGATGCGCCTCGTAGTGTGCGACCGCCTCGGCGGTGCGCCCGGCTCCGTACACCCGGAGAAACTCTGCCAGTTCGGGGTGGCTGGGTGCGAGGGAGTCCGCGGCGTCGATGATGTCACCGGCGGCGGCGACCGACCGCAGCAGTGACTGGATCTCGCGGACGACCCGTCGCACGGTCGGCGCGCCCGTGCTGTTCGTCGTCTGGCTGGTGGCGGTGAGGACGGAGCCGCCCTGCGACTTCTTGACCTCGTCCATCCGGGAGGTGGCCTCGGCGGCGCTGACGCTGCCGTCGGCGACCTGGCCGGCGAGATCCTGGAGCGCCTGCACGCGCTGGACCACGGCGGGATTGCCGATCTTGGCGCGCTGGCCGCTCATCAGCTGGGAGAGCATCGGGGCCGACAGGCCGAGCACGGCGGCGAGCCTGGCTTGATTCAGCCCCAGGTCGTCGATGAGCCGCCGGAAGAGTGCTCCCAGTGGCTCGCCGTACCAGCTGCGCTGGAGTTCTCTGGCTCTTGCTGTCGATTCCTGCTGTGCGGCGTCCATTCGCGTCTCCCCATCGCTTCCCCAGGCGGCAGCTTCGCTGCTGCGAACCTCTGGGGCATCCTACGGAGCGGGGTCGCGCACCGGGAGTCCCAATCCTTTTGCGGGATCACGGCGGACACCCGGTACTCTGGTCCCCGGCGGTCACCGAGAGATTGCGCGGCGCCGTCGTACACCCCTTCCGGGGCCTTAGCTCAGTTGGTAGAGCGCTGTCTTTGCATGGCAGATGTCAGGGGTTCGACTCCCCTAGGCTCCACTTCACACAGCCTCTCCGATCTGCGGAAACGTAGACCGGAGAGGCTTTCTCACGCGCGGTCCGCGTGCGGTCCGCCGCCGGCCGTCGCGCCGATCGCACGAATGGTCTGACGTGGCCTCAGGAATCGCTCGTCGGGACGTAGAGGTCGATGAGCTGGGCGAGGTGGCGGCCGGCGGTCAGCAGTGGGCGTTCGCTGCGGGAGACCTGGGCGGCCAGTTCGGCGCCCTCCAGGGTGCTGATCACCGTGTGGGCCAGATCGTGGGCGTCGTCCTCGGCGACGCCGGCCCGGCGAAGACGGGCGTACACCAGGTCGCGCCAGTTCGCGAACGCGGCAGCCGCGGCCTCCTGGATGTCGGGCGCGCGGCCCGCCGTACCGAGGGCCGTGGCGGTGACGGGGCAGCCGTCGACCCAGTCGGACTCGCGCAGCCCCTTCGCGAGGCGCCGCGCGCAGTCGATCACGGCCTGCGCGGGGCCGGTGGCCGCGTCGAGGGTCAGGCGCAGTTCGTCGGCGAACTCGCGCTCGCCGTGGCCGATCGCGGCGACGGCCACCTGCTGCTTGCCGCCGGGGAAGAAGTGATAGACCGACCCGAGTGTGGCCCCGGCCTCGGTGGAGATCTGCTTGATTCCCGTGCCGTCGTAGCCCTGGCGCTGCATGAGCAGCGACGCCGCGCGGACGATGCGCTCGCGTGTGCCGACCGGGCGCTCCGCACCCGTGGTGGGGTCCTGCTCCGCTGTCCTCACACCGGCACTCTACTGGGTAGAGCGCTCGCTCCAGAGGGCGGCCGGAAGCCCGTCCGGCGCGGTCCGACTAACGACTAATGCACTCGTTGCACCGTACGGGTGGTGTTCATCAGAAGAACTGCGCAGCGGCTGCGTGGGTCCGCCGATTCCCAAGATGCGTACACATCATGAGGAAGGTATGTAGATCGCTCAACCCGAGCGCAACCTGAAAGCGAGGGGTCATGGCCGCCTTCAAGGTCAAGAATCTGTGGACCGTCTTCCTCACCGCGTTCTTCGCGGTGCTCACCACCCTGGGGCTGACCGCCCCCGCCGCCGCCGCGGACGGCGCCGTACAGCAGCCCGCCGAGCAGCCCGCGAAGCCCGGGAAGGGGCAGTCGCCGGTCACCGCCGAGGAGCGGGGCGGAGGTGAGGCGGCACCCGCGGTGCGACGGGCACTGCCGGAGAACGCGCGGCCGGCGGACACGTCGAGGCCGCCGACCATCGAGCAGCGTATCCGCGCCGAAGCGCACGGCTCGTCACCGTCGGTCCGGCGCCTGCCCGTCGACACCCGTACGGACGCCGACGTGGCGCGTGACAACCGGTCGGCCGCCGACGCGGCGCTCACGGTCGCGGCGTGAGCGGCCGGGACTCCCTGCGGACTCCCGGCGCCCCCGCACCACACGCGTCATCCGTCACGGACGGTCGTCGCGGTCCTTCTTCCCAACTTCCTCGGCCTGCTTGGCCCGTACCTCCGGATCGAGCGCACCCTGGCTGCCGTCGACGGACGACAGCGACGTGTTGTGCTCGGAGACCTCGGTAGGAGCGGGCGGTTCCACCAGCCAGTCGGGATTGGCCTGCTTGTCCCACCACTTCCACGCGGCGAAAGCGCCACCGCTCAGCACACCGAGGACCACCAGGCCCTTGGCGAGCCGACCGCATTTGGCCCGTCGCTCATGCTTCCTCACAAGCTTCTGGACCTCCTTCACCGTGATCTGTCCGCGCAGCGCGGCGAGAGCGGCAGCGGAACGAGCCGCTGCTTCCCCCGCGACCGGCTGTGCGACGGAGACCGCGTGCTCGACACGCGGCACCGTGTAGCTGGCTGCCTGACGCGCTGCTGTACGCGTCCGGGCCGCCGCACGCTGTGCTGCCTCGTCGACCTTGGGGGGCACAAGCGGCGCCACATGGGCGCCGTACTGAACACGAGCCTGCTTCGCGGCTTCGCGCACCTTCGGTGCGAGCCGGGCGCGGGCCTCTTCGGCGTACAACGCGGCCTGTTCCTTGGCCGTATCGGCGTAGGGTGCCACCGCTTCCGCGGCGTGCAGCACGCTCTCCCTCGCCGAATCGGTAGCGGCGCGCACGCTGTCCATGCGGGTCACAGGATCCTCCTCCTCGGTGGCGGTCAGGGGCTTGGGGGTTTCCCCCGTTATTGGACAAAGATCCGCCTGTCCACCCAGATCGAAATCATGCCTCCCGCCCGCCGTACCGGCATGCGGTACGGGCATCCGGGTCATGGACGACGACTTGGGGCGATGCCTGGGCATTGCGGTGCAAGGTGAGCCTGGCGACGACAATGCCACGGTTCACCGCGGTGTGCCCCGTCAAGCCCGTTACTGCCTCTCCTTTCTCTCGACGTGGCCCCGCCGTCGCCCCGCCGCCCCCCGGCCGTCGCCGTCCGTGCGAGGATCGACAGAGTCAGAGCAGACTCACGGAAGGCAGATCGTGGCCGAGCAGCTTTACGCCACCCTGAAGACCAACCACGGCGATATCGAGATCCGGCTCCTGCCGAACCACGCGCCGAAGACGGTCAAGAACTTTGTGGAGCTCGCCAAGGGCGAGCGCGAATGGACCAACCCGGCGACCGGTCAGAAGTCCAGTGACCGGCTGTACGACGGGACCGTCTTCCACCGGGTCATCAGCGGTTTCATGATCCAGGGCGGGGACCCGCTGGGCAACGGCACCGGTGGTCCGGGGTACGAGTTCGGGGACGAGTTCCACCCGGACCTCTCCTTCGACAAGCCGTACCTCCTGGCCATGGCGAACGCGGGACCGGGCACCAACGGCTCGCAGTTCTTCGTCACCCTGGCGCCCACCACGTGGCTGACCCGCAAGCACACCATCTTCGGCGAGGTCACCGACGAGGCGAGCAAGAAGGTCGTGGACTCCATCGGAGCCACCAAGACCAACCCGCGCACCGACCGCCCGGTGGAGGAAGTCAAGATCGAGTCGGTCGTCGTCGAGTCCCGCTGAGGATCCGTCCGCGGCACACGTCACGACGTCTCGGATTCCCGTTCGGGGAACCATCCCGCCCTGCCCGTCCGTAGTGGTTACATACCGGACGGGGAGGGCGGTGCGCTGTGCGCCCTTCCGCCGCAACGAGTACCGAGGGGACCGATGGACCAGCAGCCCGAGGGCCCGGACCGGCCCGCAGTCGACGCGACACCCCACTGCTACCGGCACCCGGACCGTGAGACGGGTATCCGCTGCACCCGGTGCGAGCGGCCCATCTGCACGGACTGCATGATCAGCGCGTCCGTCGGATTCCAGTGTCCGAACTGTGTACGGGAGGGGTCCGGTACGGGCATGTCCCCGACCGCCGCCCGCCCGCGCACGATCGCCGGCGGCACCGTCGCCTCCGATCCCCGGCTGATCACGAAGATCCTGCTGGGTCTGAATCTCGCGGTCTTCGTCGGTGTCCTCGTCAGCGAGCAGCGCGTCGTCGGCGAGCTGGATCTCATCGGGCACGCCTTCAACCCGGAGATCGGCGAGATCGTGGGTGTCGCCGACGGGCAGTGGTATCGCCTGTTCACGGCGATGTTCCTGCACCAGGCCGTGTGGCACATCGCGTTCAACATGCTGGGGCTGTGGTGGCTCGGCGGTCCGCTGGAGGCGGCGCTCGGACGCGTGCGCTTCGTCGCGCTGTATCTGATCTCCGGGCTGGCGGGCAGCGCGCTGACGTATCTGATCGCCGCGCCGAACCAGCCGTCGCTCGGTGCCTCGGGGGCGATCTTCGGTCTGCTGGGCGCCACGGTCGTACTGATGCGCCGGATGAACTACGACATGAGGCCGGTCCTCGCGCTGCTGGCGCTGAACCTGCTCTTCACGTTCACCTGGTCCGGCATCGCCTGGGAGGCGCATCTCGGCGGTCTGGTCGCGGGTACGGCGATCGCGGTGGGCCTCGTACACGCGCCGCGTGAGCGCCGGGCGCTGGTGCAGTGGGGCACCTGTGCGGTGGTGCTGCTGGCGACCGTCGCGATCGTCGTGATCAGAACGAGTCAGCTCGCCTGAGGTCGGCGAGCCCCCCGGTTTCCAGGGGCCCGAGGGCCGTCGGAGGCCCGTCGGGACCCCTCGGCGGCCCGTGAAGCACACAGTTGTCCACAGCGTGTGCCGGATCTTGTGCAATCTGTGGGGGAACATCAGTGCCCCTTGTCGCTGATCAGGGTTTTCCCAGCAGAGACAAGGGGCGAGACGCTTCATCACAACGGCCGAAGCAGGCGTTCCAGTCACACCGGCGTCAACTTGCCGTGGAGTTATCCACAGATCGTCAGACCTTTTCCCCCGGCTGTGGACAGCACTGTGGATAAGTCTCTGGGCAGAGCTTGACGACGGCCGTCGCCGCTACTTCCACTGGGTGGAGACGCCGAAGCCGGCGGCGATGAACCCGAAGCCGACCACGATGTTCCAGTTGCCGAAGGCGTCGATCGGCAGCGAGCCCTCGGTCACATAGAAGACGACGATCCAGGCCAGCCCGACGAGGAACAGGGCGAGCATGACCGGCGCGACCCAGCTCCGGTTGGACAGCCTTATCGTGGTCGACTGCTTCGCCGCGGGGGGCGGCGTGAAATCGGCCTTCTTGCGGATACGTGACTTCGGCACGAGGGACTCTCCTGTCGATGCGCTGCGTGACCGCGCAGGTAACTGAAACGGTGTGCCGGGAGTGAGGAGCAGGGGGAACGCTGCCTCCCCCGGGCGTCCGTTAGCGTAGTGCTTCCGTGGCGCCTAAGGAGATAAGGGTACGTTGAGCAATTCTGCCGACTCCCCCGAAGGGCCGGTCCGCCGACCGATCTGGCGGCCGGTCCGGCTGCTCACGGCCGGGGTCTTCGCCCTCGCCGGCCTCATCTTCGTCACCAGCTTCAACACGGCGAAGGGCACCAACCTCCGTACGGACGACTCCCTGCTCAAGCTCTCGGACCTGATCCAGGAGCGCAGCGACAAGAACGCCGAACTGGAGGAGTCCACCGGCGTCGTACGGGAGAACGTCGACAGCCTCGCGGGCCGCGACGACGGCTCCACCAAGGCCGAGGACGCCAGACTCCGTGGTCTGGAGGACGCGGCGGGGACCAAGAAGGTCTCGGGCCAGGCCCTCACCGTCACCCTGGACGACGCCCCGCCGGACGCCACGGCCAATCCCGGCTTCCCCGAACCGCAGCCCAACGACCTGGTCATCCACCAGCAGGATCTCCAGGCCGTCGTCAACGCCCTCTGGCAGGGCGGCGCGAGCGGCATCCGCGTCATGGACCAGCGGCTGATCTCCACCAGCGCGGTGCGCTGCGTCGGCAACACCCTGATCCTCCAGGGCCGGGTCTACTCACCGCCGTACAAGATCACGGCCGTGGGGGACCAGGGCAAGCTCCGCAAGGCGCTCGACGAGTCGCCGGCGATCCAGAACTACCAGCTTTACGTGCAGGCGTACGGGCTCGGCTGGCAGGTGGACGAGCACGCCGAGACCACGCTGCCCGGCTACACGGGCACCGTGGATCTCCACTACGCGAAGCCGGTGAAGTAGCCCGGCCGTCCGCATGTCGCCCGCCTCTTGAGAAGAAGAGGGCAACGGCACACCTGACCCATGCGCCGCCCACGTGACCGCCCGGCCCCTTAGTCTGGTTCGGTACCGCGCGCCGGTACGGCGGCGTGGGCGGGGAACGGGTCGGAACGGAAGGGACAGCATGTACGGCTGGATCTGGCGGCATCTGCCGGGCAACGTGTGGGTGCGGGCGGTCATCTCGCTCGTGCTGGCGCTGGCGGTCGTCTTCATGCTGTTCCAGTACGTGTTCCCGTGGGCGGAGCCGATCCTCCCCTTCGGGGACGCGACGCTGACCGGTGAGGGAGGCAATTCATGAGCGGCGCCCGCGTGCTCGTCGTGGACAACTACGACAGCTTCGTCTTCAACATCGTCCAGTACCTGTACCAGCTCGGCGCGGAGTGCGAAGTGCTGCGCAACGACGAGGTGTCGACGGCGCACGCCCAGGACGGCTTCGACGGGGTGCTGCTCTCCCCCGGTCCCGGCACTCCCGAACAGGCCGGTGTCTGCGTCGACATGGTGCGCCACTGCGCCTCGACCGCCGTTCCCGTCTTCGGGGTGTGCCTCGGTATGCAGTCGATGGCGGTCGCGTACGGCGGCGTGGTCGGCCGCGCCCCCGAACTGCTCCACGGCAAGACCTCGCTGGTGACGCACGAGGGCAAGGGCGTGTTCGCGGGGCTGCCTTCGCCCTTCACCGCGACCCGCTACCACTCGCTGGCCGCCGAGCCCGCCGAGCTGCCGGACGAGCTGGAGGTCACCGCGCGCACGGCCGACGGCATCATCATGGGCGTGCGCCACCGTGAACTGGCCGTCGAGGGAGTGCAGTTCCACCCCGAGTCCGTGCTGACCGAGCACGGCCATCTGATGCTCGCCAACTGGCTCGCGCAGTGCGGTGATCCGGGCGCCGTGGACCGGTCGGCGGGCCTGGCGCCGGTGGTGGGCAAGGCGGTCGCGTGACCGCACTCCGCCCCGAACATGACGCGGGTTACGGCGCCTCGTACGAGCAGCGGGAACCGTACGAGGAACCAGGCGCGTTCGAGGCGGCGGTGGACGGACTCGCGGATCCGCTGAACGATCCCCTTCCCGGGCAGGGCCCCGCGCCGGCCCCCGCGCCCGCGCCCCTGGACCCCGCGACTCCCGTGGCTCCCACAGCTCCGACGGCCCCCACGCGGCCTTCGTCGCCCGGCCCCTGGGCGGCGGCGGGGGACGGGATATCGCCGTCGGCGCCGCCGTCGTCCGCGGAGCGGGAGTGGTCCGGGTACGGGCCGTATCCGTACCAGGCGGAGGTGCCCGCCGCGTACGGGCAGGACTGGGCGGCGCAGGTCGCCCCGGAGGCGGTGCCGGTCCAGGCGCCTCCCCTCGTACCCGAGCCGTCGCCCGTACCCGCGCCCCGCCCGGATCCCGGTCCGCCGTACGTCCCCGCCCGGGACGGCGGGACCGCCGCCGGAAGCGCCGAGGAGGCCACGGCCCTCCTGCCCACCGTCTCCGAAAGCGGCCCGGACCCGGTGCCGCGGCCCGAACCGCCCACCGGGGGCCGTGCGGAGCGCCGTAAAGCGGCCAAGGGCGGCCGTGGACGCGGTCGTACGCGCCCGCCGGGCGCCGGAGGCCCCTCGGGTGCTCCGGACGCCTCAACGCCCGCCAGGCCGCTCTCCCGCGTCGAGGCGCGGCGGGCCGCCCGCGCCCTCAAGGACAGTCCGGGGGTGATCCTCAGCCGCGCGGTCGGCGAGATCTTCATCAGCCTCGGTGTGCTGATGCTGCTGTTCGTCACGTACCAGTTGTGGTGGACGAACATCCAGGCCGACATGTACGCGGGCAAGGAGAAGGACAAGATCCAGCAGGGCTGGGCGGACGGCCGTCAGCCCGGAGCCTTCGAACCCGGCCAGGGGTTCGCGATCATGCACATCCCCAAGCTCGACGTGGTCGTGCCGATCGCCGAGGGGATCGACAAGGCGAAGGTCCTGGACCGCGGCATGGTCGGCCACTACTCGGAGGGCAGGCTCAAGACGGCGATGCCGTCCGACAAGCAGGGCAACTTCGCGGTCGCGGGACACCGCAACACCCACGGTGAGCCGTTCCGTTACATCAACCGCCTGAAGCCCGGCGACAAGATCATCGTGGAGACGCAGGACGCCTACTTCACGTACGACATGGCGAGCATCCTCCCGCAGACCGCGCCGTCGAACGTGGGCGTGATCGGTCCGGTGCCGCCCGGGTCCGGTTTCTCGGAGCCGGGGCGATACATCACGTTGACGACCTGTACGCCGGAATTCACCAGTACGTATCGAATGATCGTGTGGGGCAAGATGGTTGAGGAACGGCCACGCGACAAGGGAAAGCCCGACGCTCTCGTCGGCTGAACGAATCACGACGGAGACCAGGGACCAGGGGACGGGTGCTGTGGCAGCGGGAACAGGGCGCGACGACGGGGACGCGAGCGCATCCGAGGAAACCGGGAAAAACGATTCATCCGCGACAACCGGGGTGGTCGAGCCCGCTCCCGAGGCTGAACCCTCAGGGCCCGAGTCGGAGTTGGAGTCGGAGCCCGAGTCGGAGTCGGAGTCCTCAGGATCCCGGCCCGAGCCCGTACCGGCTTCCGCCGCCGCCCCCGCGCCGGTCCGTCGGGGGCGCAGCCGTGTCGCCTCCGCCGTCAGCGTCTTCGGTGAACTGCTCATCACCGCGGGCCTGGTGCTCGGCCTCTTCGTCGTCTACTCGCTGTGGTGGACGAACGTGCTGGCCGACCGCGAGGCCACGAAGCAGGGCAACGAGGTACGCGACGGCTGGGCCGACGGCCGCGGCGGTCCCGGCGCCCTCGACGTCAAGAACGGCATCGGCTTCCTGCACGTGCCCGCGATGAAGAACGGCGAGGTCCTCGTAAAGAAGGGCACGGATCTCAAGTCCCTGAACAACGGTGTCGCCGGCTACTACACCGACCCGATCAAGTCGGCGCTCCCCAAGGACAAGCAGGGCAATTTCTCGCTGGCCGCGCACCGTGACGGGCACGGCGCGAAGTTCCACAACATCCACAAGCTCAAGACCGGTGACGCGATCGTCTTCGAGACGAAGGACACCTGGTACGTCTACAAGGTCTTCAAGGACCTCCCGAAGACCTCGAAGTACAACGTGGACGTGCTCAAGCCGGTCCCCAAGGAGTCGGGCAAGAAGAAGCCCGGCCGCTATCTGACGCTCACGACCTGCACGCCGATCTTCACGTCCGACTACCGCTACATCGTCTGGGCGGAACTGGAGCGCACCGAGAAGGTCGACGAGAAGCGGACGAAGCCGGACGAGCTTCGCTGAGCCCGAGCCTTTGACACGACCGGCCGGCACGACGAAGCCCCGGTCAGCACGAAGCCCCGGCATCCTCTTGAAAGGATGCCGGGGCTTCGTCGTCTTCTTCAGGAGGTGACGGCCTCAGTCGTCGCCGAAGTTGCCGCCGATGAAGCCTCCGTTGTCACCACCGCCGTTGTTGTTGCCGCCACCGCCCGTGGGGGCGACGAACAGCGTCACGGTGCTGCCCTTGTCCACCGGCTGACCGCCGGGCGGGTTGCTGGCGATCACCCTCGCGTTCGGGTCGTTCGGCGAGTTCGGTGCCAGTGCGACCACCAGACCCAGGGCTTCCAGCTGGGCCTTCGCCTCGGTGAACGTCTTGTTCGTGAGGTCGCCGGGGACCTGCACCTTCTCCGGCTGCGGCGGGCCCTTCGAGACCTGGAGCGTGATCTGGCTGTTCTTGGGCGCCTTGGTGTTGCCCTCCGGGTTCTGGCCGACGACGGTGTTCGCGGCCTTGTCCGAGTCCACATCGGTACGCGCGACCGTGAAGCCGAGCGTTTCGAGCTGGCTCTTCGCCTCCTCGAACGGCTTGTCCGTGACGAGCGGCACCGGGACCTGGGCCTGCTTGGCGACGGACAGCGTGACCGTCGAGCCCTTCTCGGCCTCCGAGCCGCCGTTCGGCTTCTGGCTGACGACCGTGCCGGGGTCCTGGTCGCTCTCGACCTGCTTGGTCTTGACGTCGAAGTCCGCTTCCTCAAGCGTCTTCGTGGCGTCCTCGACGGCCTCGTCCGAGACGTCGGGCACCTGGACCTTCGGCGCGCCCTCGGAGACGACGACCTGGACGGTGTCGCCCTGGTTCATCTTGTCGCCGGACGCGGGGTTCTGGGAGCAGATGGCGCCCTTGGGCTGGTCGCAGCGCTCCGTGCCGGACTGGGACAGCTCGACCGACGCGTTGCTCGCCAGCAGCTTCGCGTCCTCGAACGTCTCCCCCACCAGCTGTGGCGCGCTGATCTGGTCCGAGCCGCCGTCGCCGCCGAAGACGGCCTTGCCGATCAGGACGGCGCCCGCGAGCACCAGGACGCCGGCGAGGATCAGCAGGATCGTCGAGGTGTTGGACTTCTTCTGCCGGCGCCGGTCCGGGCGGTCGTCGTAGTTGCCGTAGCCGCCGCCGTCGTCGGGGTTGACCGGCGGCATCATCGACGTCTGGCCGCCGCCGTGAGGGGCGGTGCGCAGGGCCGTGGTGGGCTGGTCGTCGGAGCCGCCGTAGCCGCCCGCGTAACCGACCGCGCCCATCGCCGCCGTGGCCGCGACGGGCTGGCCGTCGAGGCAGGCCTCGATGTCGGCGCGCATCTCGTCCGCCGACTGGTAGCGGTAGTCGGGGTCCTTGACGAGCGCCTTCAGCACGATCGCGTCCATCTCGGGCGTGATCTCGGGGTCGAAGGTGCTCGGTGCCTGGGGCTCTTCCCGTACGTGCTGGTACGCGACGGCGACCGGTGAGTCGCCGATGAAGGGCGGGCGCACGGTCAGCAGCTCGTAGAGCAGACAGCCGGTCGAGTACAGGTCGGAGCGCGCGTCGACCTGCTCGCCCTTGGCCTGCTCGGGGGAGAGGTACTGCGCGGTGCCGATGACCGCGGAGGTCTGGGTCATCGTCATGCCGGAGTCGCCCATGGCGCGGGCGATGCCGAAGTCCATGACCTTGACCTGGCCGGTGCGCGTCAGCATGACGTTGGCCGGCTTGATGTCGCGGTGGACGATCTGGGCGCGGTGCGAGTACTCCAGCGCCTGGAGGATCCCTACGGTCATCTCCAGCGTGCGCTCGGGCAGCAGTCTGCGCCCGGAGTGCAGCAGCTCCCGCAGGGTGGACCCGTCGACGTACTCCATCACGATGTACGGGATGGACACCCCGTCGACGTAGTCCTCACCCGTGTCGTAGACAGCGACGATCGCCGGGTGGTTGAGGGAGGCGGCCGACTGGGCCTCTCGGCGGAACCGGGCCTGGAAGGACGGGTCGCGGGCGAGGTCGGCCCGCAGCGTCTTCACAGCGACGGTGCGGCCGAGCCGGGTGTCGTGCGCGAGGTACACCTCGGCCATGCCACCACGGCCGAGCACCGAGCCCAGCTCGTACCGGCCGCCGAGGCGACGCGGCTCTTCCATACTGTTCCAGCCCTCTCCGTCTGTCCCGACCGCACCGGTGTGCGGTCCGGCGGTGTGCTGTTCGCGCATACGCTACCGGGCACGCCGCATCCGGTCCGACCGTCCCTGGTAGCTGATACAGGACTGGTACTTGAATGGCCACATATCGGTTGTTATCGCTGGTGGTTCGCTGGTGAGACAGGTCACTCATGAGACAGCGGCGGCCGAATTTCCATTCCGCGGAATTCGGCCGCTCAGCGCGCCGGGTTCGGTGTAGGCGGAATCTGTTTCCGTCTTTATCGGTGGTCCGCGGGCCCGTCGGGCGGCCGGTCAGACAATGGCCCGGACAGCGTCGGGAGCTGTCCGGGCCAATGCGGGAATATCCCGATTACTTCTTGCTGTCGATCACGGCTTTCATGACGTCCTTGGCGATCGGGGCGGCGAGGCCGCCACCGGAGATGTCGTCACGGGTGGCGTCGCTGTCCTCGACCACGACCGCGACGGCGACCGGTGAGCCGTTCTCGCCCTTGGCGTACGAGATGAACCAGGCGTACGGGTTCTTGCTGTTGTTCTCGCCGTGCTGCGCGGTGCCGGTCTTGCCGCCGACGGTCACGCCGGGGATCTCGGCGTTCGAGCCGGTGCCCTCACTGACGACCGTCTCCATCATCTCCTGGAGCATCTGCGCGTGCTCCTGGCTGACGGGCTGGCCCATCTCCTCGGGCTCGGTCTTCTTGATCACGTCCAGGTTCGGCGCTTCGAGCTGGTCGATCATGTACGGCTTCATCAGCTTGCCGTCGTTGGCGACGGCGGAGACGACCATCGCCATCTGGAGCGGGGTGGTACGGGTGTCGAACTGTCCGATGGAGGAGAGCGCGGTCTGCGAATCGTTCAATTCCTCGGGGAAGATCGAGGCGTTGGCACGGACCGGAACGAACTGCTCCTCGTTGAAACCGAATTTCTTCGCGGTCTCCAGCATCTTGTCCGCGCCGACGTCATAACCGAGCTTGCCGAAGACGCTGTTGCACGAGACCCGGAGCGCGTCCTTGAGCGTCGCGTCCTTGCACGGGATGTTGCCCTCGTTCACCAGCGGCGTCGTCGTCCCCGGCATGGTCCACGGCAGCGGGGAGTCGGTCTTCGCGTCGATGTCGTCCACCACACCGTGCTCCAGCCCCGCGGCGGCCGTCACGACCTTGAAGGTGGAGCCGGGCGGATACGTCTCGCGCAGCGCGCGGTTGAGCATCGGCTTGTCGGTGTCCTTGCCGAGCTTGTTCCACGCCTTCTCGTCCGAGGCGCCGTAGCCGGCGAAGGAGGTGGGGTCGTACGAAGGGGTGGAGGCCAGCGCGAGGATCTTGCCGGTCCCCGGCTCCAGGGCGACGACGGCGCCCTTCTTCTTGCCCAGCCCCTCGAAGGCCGCCTTCTGCGCGGCACCGTTGAGGGTCGTGACGACGTTGCCGCCCTTCTCCTCGTCGCCGGTGAACATCGCCATCGTGCGGTCGAAGAACAGCTGGTCGTCGTTGCCGGTGAGGATCCCGTCCTCGATGCTCTCGATCTGCGTGGCGCCGAAGGCCTGCGAGGCGTAGCCGGTGACCGGCGCCCACATCGGACCTTCCAAGTAGGTCCGCTTGAACTTGAAGTCGGTGTCGTCCGTCTTCTTCGATCCGGTGATGGGCTTGCCGTCGACCACTATGTTGCCGCGCTCGCTCGCGTACCGCTCGATCAGGACGCGGCGGTTGCGTTCGTGGCTGTTCAGCTCGTCGGCCTCCACGTACTGGAGCCAGTTGGTGCGCAGCAGCAGGGCCAGGACGAGCAGCCCGCAGAAGATCGCGATGCGTCGCAGGGGCTTGTTCACGGTCGGACCACCTGGGTCATCTCGGCGTCGGGTGACGGTGCGGGCGCCGGGGCCGGGCGGCGCGCGGTGTCGCTGATTCTGATGAGGATGCCGATCAGCGCCCAGTTGGCGATCACCGACGAACCACCGGCCGCGACGAACGGCATGGTCATACCGGTCAGCGGGATGAGGCCCATGACGCCGCCCGCGACGACGAAGACCTGGATGGCGAAGGCGCCGGAGAGGCCGATCGCCAGGAGCTTGCCGAACGGGTCACGGGCGGCGAGCGCGGTCCGTACGCCGCGCTCCACGATCAGACCGTAGATCAGCAGGAACGCCATCGTGCCCGCGAGCCCGAACTCCTCGCCGACGGTGGACAGGATGAAGTCGGAGTTGGCGGCGAAGCCGATCAGGTCGGAGTTGCCCTGCCCGAGCCCGGTGCCCAGCGTGCCGCCGGCGCCGAAGGACATCAGCGCCTGGCCGACCTGCTCACTCTGCGCCCAGGTGGAGTCCGCGAAGGGGTTGAGCCAGAAGTCGACGCGCTGCTGGACGTGCGGCTCGAACGTGGCGACACCGACCGCGCCCACGGCGGACATCAGCAGGCCGAAGACGATCCAGCTGGTGCGTTCGGTGGCGACGTACAGCATCACCACGAAGAGGCCGAAGAAGAGCAGCGAGGTGCCGAGGTCGGTCTCGAAGACCAGGATCAGGATCGACATGGCCCAGACCATGAGGATCGGGCCGAGGTCGCGACCGCGCGGCAGATAGAGGCCCATCACCCGGCGGCTGGCGAGCGCCAGGGCGTCGCGTTTCACCATGAGATAGCCCGAGAAGAAGATCGCGATGATGATTTTCGCGAACTCTCCTGGCTGGACGTTGAAGGGGCCGATGCTGACCCAGATCTTCGCGCCGTTCACCGCCGGGAAGAAGACCGGGAGGATCAGCAGGACCAGCGCCACCGCCATGGAGATGTACGTGTAGCGCTGGAGGATGCGGTGGTCCTTGAGCAGCAGCAGGACGGCGACGAACAGCGCGATGCCGATCGCGGAGTAGAGCAGCTGCTTGGGGGCGTCCGGGGTGAAGCCGCCGAACTGCCGCTCCGCGCGGGCGATCAGCCGGGGTGACTGGTCGAGCCTCCAGATGAGGACGAGTCCCAAGCCGTTGAGGAGGGTGGCCAGCGGCAGCAGCAGCGGGTCGGCGTACGGGGCGAACTTACGCACCACGAGATGGCCGACACCGGCCAGCAGACCGATGCCCAGGCCGTACCCGATCATGCCGCTGGGCACTTCGTCGTTGACCGCCAGGCCCACGTTCAGATAGGCGAGGACCGGGATGATGACGGCGAAGGCGAGCATCGCGAGCTCGGTGTTGCGGCGGCTCGGCGCTTCGATCGCGCCGATGGTGGTCGTGTTGGTGACAACGCTCATGGTGGTGAAGGCCCCCTACGGCCGGCTACTGCTTACCGCAGTTCGAGGCCAGCTTCTGCTCCTCCTCCGAGAGGCTGGGGCCCGGAGAGGGAGTCGTCGTCTTCGACGTTTCTGGCTTGGAATTGGTGGTGCTGCCGGTCTGCGGCTTCGTTCCGGTCGTACCGCCGGCCTCGCCCTCGCCGGTGATCGCGTTCGCCGCGCGCTCGGACTCGCGGCGCTGTTCGTCCTTCTTGCACGCCTCGGCCTGCTTGGAGAGGTCGTCGATCTTGGTGCGCGCGGAGGCCTTGCTGCCCTCGGCGATGGTGTCCTCGACCTGCTTGCGCTGGTACGGCGGCAGGTACTTGAGTTCGATCTTGGTGAAGTCCTGTTCGACCTTCGACAGCGAGACCCAGGCCAGATCCTGGCTGATGCCCCGGTAGAGCGCGACGTGCTCGTCGTTGCTCCCGACGTAGTACTGCGTCTGGGTCCAGCGGTAGCCGCCGTACAGACCGCCGCCGACGACCGCCAGCGCGAGCACGGTGTAGAACGACCGCTTGAGCCACTTACGGCCCCCGGAACGCGGCTTGACGAAGTCGTCGTCGCTGTAGGCGCCGAAGCCGGCGTCCGGCGGCATGCCGCCGTAACCGGCCCCGTCCCCGCTGCCGGGCGGGCCGAAGCCGCCCTGGGGGGGCTGGTGCTGCTGCGGTACGGGACGGCCGAGGCCGGCGGCGCGGCCGGCCGGCGTCTGCATCGACGGGTCGCTGTCGGAGGTGTGCAGCTGCTGGTTCTCCGCGACGGCGCCCACGACGACCGGGGTGTCGTTGAGCTGCCCGGCGAGGGTGTCGTTGGACTCGACGTCCAGGACGTCGGCGACGATGCAGGTGATGTTGTCGGGACCGCCGCCGCGCAGAGCGAGCTGGATGAGGTCCTGGATGGTCTCCTGCGGGCCCTGGTAGCTCGCCAGGGTCTCTTCCATCGTCTGGTGCGAGACAACGCCGGAGAGGCCGTCCGAACAGATCAAGTACCGGTCGCCCGCGCGGACTTCACGGATCGAGAGATCGGGCTCGACATGGTCGCCGCTGCCCAGCGCGCGCATCAGCAGGGAGCGCTGCGGGTGGGTGGTGGCCTCTTCCTCGGTGATGCGCCCCTCGTCGACGAGGCGCTGCACCCAGGTGTGGTCCTGGGTGATCTGCGTGAGCACACCGTCGCGCAGGAGGTACGCGCGGGAGTCGCCGACATGGACGAGGCCGAGGCGCTGGCCCGTCCACAGGAGGGCGGTGAGCGTGGTGCCCATGCCCTCCAGCTGGGGGTCCTCCTCGACCATCACGCGCAGCTGGTCGTTGGCGCGCTGGACCGCCGTACCGAGGGAGGTGAGGATGTCCGATCCCGGCACGTCGTCGTCGAGCTGCACGAGCGTGGAGATCACCTCGGACGAGGCGACCTCACCGGCGGCCTGGCCGCCCATGCCGTCGGCGATGGCCAGGAGGCGGGGACCGGCGTAACCGGAGTCCTCGTTCCCCTCCCGGATCATGCCCTTGTGCGACCCGGCGGCGAAGCGCAGAGAAAGACTCATGCGCGCCTCTCCTGTCGGTTCGCCAGCCGAATGTGGTGCCAGCCGGTCTCGAGCCACACTGCCCACCCTCCGGTCGGGAGCCTGCCGCGGTCCCGGTGCGGGACCGCCGCGGCTCGCTCGCTCCGCTCGCTCATTGTCGTACTACTTCCGCAGCTCGATGACGGTCTTGCCGATGCGGATCGGCGCGCCCGGCGGAATCGGTGTCGGGGTGGTGAGCCGGGTCCGGTCGAGATACGTGCCGTTGGTGGACCCGAGATCCTCGACGATCCACTGGCCGTCCCGGTCCGGGTAGATCCTGGCATGCCTGCTGGACGCGTAGTCGTCGTCCAGCACGATCGTTGAGTCGTGCGCCCGGCCCAGGGTGATGGTCTGTCCCTGGAGGGCCACCGTGGTGCCGGTGAGGATCCCCTCCGAGACGACCAGCTTCGTGGGCGCCCCCCGGCGCTGGCGCCCGCCCTGCGACCGCTGCGCGGGAGGCGCGGCGGTCTGGCGGGCGGCGCCCTGCGGCGGCCTGGCGTCGGCGTTGCGGCGTGAGCCGCGCTGCGTGACACGTGTGCCGAACAGATCGCTCCGAATGACCTGGACGGCCACAATCACGAACAGCCACAGAACGGCTAGGAAACCTAGCCGCATGACCGTCAGGGTCAGCTCTGACATTGCCCCCGCTTCACCCTTCGGCTTGCCGGTAAACGATGGTGGTTTGGCCCACGACGATCCGCGAGCCGTCGCGGAGCGTAGCGCGGGTGGTGTGCTGTCCGTCTACCACGATGCCGTTGGTGGACCCGAGATCCTGGATCGTCGAGGGCGTTCCGGTCCGAATCTCGCAGTGCCGGCGGGAGACGCCGGGATCGTCGATCCGCACGTCGGCGTCGGTGCTGCGGCCCAGCACCAGCGTGGGGCGCGAGATCTGGTGGCGATTGCCGTTGATCTCGATCCAGCGGCGGACCTGGGCGCCCGGCATCGCCCCGGGGGGCGGTGTCGAGGGAGGCTGCGCCGCCTGTCCCGGGCGCCCGGCGCCCGGCGGGGGCGACGGAGGCATGGGAGGCGGTGACGAGGGCGGGTATCCGTAGCCGCCCGGAGGCGCGGCCGACGGGGGCGCGGGCGCCCGGCCCGGGGCCGCCCCGCGTGCGGGTGCCGGTCCCGGCCCTTGCTCGGGGCCTTGCGACGTACTCGACGCGAGGGTGCGGCTGCGCACCCGGTACAGACCGGTGTCGAGGTCGTCGGCCTTCTCCAGATGGACCTTGATCGGTCCCATGAAGGTGTAGCGCTGCTGCTTCGCGTAATCGCGGACGAGCCCGGAGAGTTCGTCGCCGAGCTGTCCCGAGTACGGGCTGAGGCGCTCGAAGTCGGGCGCGCTCAGCTCCACGATGAAGTCGTTGGGGACGACGGTCCGTTCGCGGTTCCAGATCGTGGCGTTGTTGTCGCACTCACGCTGAAGGGCGCCGGCGATCTCCACGGGCTGGACCTCGGACTTGAACACCTTCGCGAAGGTGCCGTTGACCAGACCTTCGAGTCGCTGCTCGAAGCGCTTCAGGACTCCCATGGGGCACCTCCTCCGTCGTTGCCGTCCTGGTACTGCTTACTGATCGTATCCACGCGTGGGGAAATCGGGTGGTTCCCCTTGTCTGCCCCGTCGATGAGTGTCACCTCTCACACGGATCGTAGAGGCGGCCCCAGGACAGTGTCCCGCATGCGGGGTGCACTCCGGAGGAGTGGGGGAGGCCGCTCCAGGTTGCTTGTTCCCCGGCAGGGATGCCGAGACAAACGGATGTGATTCCACCCTGTGCAGCGTGCTAATCTTTTCGATGTCGCCAGGCGATCACACCAGCAGGTGAGAGACCGGACGGCACACCCAATGCGCGGGTGGCGGAATAGGCAGACGCGCTGGATTCAGGTTCCAGTGCCCGAAAGGGCGTGGGGGTTCAACTCCCCCCTCGCGCACCAGGAACACCGGTGGATCGGTGTTCTGAGCAACGACGGAACGGTCGTCATCGTGATAGCGATGGCGGCCATTTTGTTGTGTGGCGTTGTGCGGTGTTGTGCGTTGTGGCAGGTCAGGGTTGGGGTGGCGGCGGGGTGGTGGCCACCGGTATTTGGCGGTCGGCGGTTGATCGTTGACTGGTATGCCTGGTGTGAGGTGTGTCTCACGCGGGTGGTACGTCACGATCGTGGTGCGGCTCCATCAGAGGCTGCTGTGCTTCGTGCTCGACGGGCTGCGGGCCGTTGGCTGCCGATAGCTGAACCGCACCCGTGCCCGGTCCTGAGGCGGCACGGGTGCGGGTGCGGTGCGGTTGCGGGGTCGGCCGTGGGGCCGGGTCGTTGTGGGGTCGGGTGGGTCGTGGGGCCGGGTCAGGCCGCCAGGCGGGCGGCCAGGGACTTGGCCTTGCTGGCCGCCTCCTCGCGCGCCTTCGCGCGGGACGCCTCGGCGAGGGGGATGAGGTCGGCCATCGCGGGCACCGAGTGGGCCAGGGTCAGTTCGGGGACGATGAAGTCGACCTCGACGCCGAACATGCCGTTCAGCACCTTCTCCAGATAGTTCTGGACGAACTCGAAGTCCTGGCGCGGGGTGCCCGCCGCGTACGAGCCGCCGCGGCTGGCGACGACCGTGAACGGCCTGCCCTTGATCGGGCTGTCCTCGCCGGCGTTGTGGCCGACGATGATCACGTGGTCCAGCCAGGCCTTCAAGGTGGACGGGATCGTGAAGTTGTACATCGGGGCGCCGATGAGGACCGCGTCCGCGGCGGCCAGTTCGGCGGCGAGCTCCGCCCGCAGCGCGTTCTCCGCGCCGGCGGCGACGGCGGCGATGTCCAGGTGCGGAAGCGGGGCGGCGGCGAGATCGCGGTAGACGATCTCGCCCTTGGGGTGCTGTTCGCGCCAGCCGTCGACGAAGGAGGCCGTGACCTCGCGAGAGGCCGATCCCTGCGGGGAGACGGCGGAGTCGAGGTGCAGCAGCGTGGCCATGAGGATCTCCATGGGTGGGGTGAGGTGTGCAGATTCGTTCGTACCTATGGATAGCACAGTAGCTTACTTTTTGTTAGGTACTCATGGCTTCGCAGTACACTGAGCCCATGGAGGGAAGCGGGGACCCGTGCAGGCCGGCCGACGTGGGGATGACGCGCGTCTTCGAGCTGTTCGGCAAGCGGTGGACCGGGCTGATCGTGTCCGTCCTCATGCAACGCGCCGTGCATTTCGCGGAGTTGCGGCGGGCGATCCCCGGCATCAGCGAGCGCATGCTGTCCGACCGGCTCACGGAGCTGGCCGCGGCCGGGCTGCTCGTGCGTGAGGTCGAGGAGGGGCCGCCGCTGCGGGTCGCGTACCGGCTCACGGAGGCGGGGACGGCGATGAAGCCCGCGCTGGAGGAGCTGGGGCGGTGGGCGGAGAAGCACCTGGCGGGCGAGAGCGGCTGTCCGCCGCGGTGCGACGGTTCCGACTAGCGTCCCGCGTCGGGTCTGGCCGCGGGGCGGTCTTGAGCTGAGTGGGTTGCCGGGAGTCGGCAGGTCGGAGGGTTATCCACAGGGGGAGACGGCTGTCGGGGTGCGGGGGTACCGTCGTGGCCAGTTGATGTTGGTCGAGTTCGGGGGAGGCGGCGTGCCATGGGTGAGGCCGGTTCGGTGGTGACGGACGCGCGCATTCCGGTGGTGCCGGGCTTCGCGCGGCGCGTGACGTCGGGTGGTGCGGAGAGCACTCCCAAGCAGGAGGGGAAGGCGCTGCGGGAGCAGGTGCCGAGGTCCTCGCACGACTCGCTGGTGCTCTCGGCCGAGCGGCCGGACGCGGTGCGGGCCGTCGAGGAGTCGAACCGTGACCGGGTGCCCGCGCTGGCGCCGCTGCGGGTGGGCCGTATGGCCGCGAATCCCTTCGCGTTTCTGCGGGGCGCCGCCGGACTGATGGCGCATGACCTGGTGGGGACTCCCGTGACGGGCGCGGGCGCGCAGATCTGCGGTGACGCGCACGCGGCGAATTTCGGGTTGTACGGGGACGCGCGAGGCCGCCTCGTCATCGACCTCAACGACTTCGACGAGACGGTCGTCGGCCCCTGGGAATGGGACGTCAAGCGGCTCGCCACCTCGCTGGTGCTCGCCGGGCGGGTGGCCGGCGCCGACGAGGAGGCGTGCCGGCGCGGCGCCCATGACGCGGTGGGCGCGTACCGGCGCACGATGCGGCTGCTGTCGAAGCTGTCGGCCCTCGACGCGTGGAACGCGATCGCGGACGAGGAACTGGTCTCCCACGCGGACGCGCGCGACTTGGTGGGGACGCTGGAGCGGGTGTCGGAGAAGGCCCGTAAGAACACGAGCGCGAGGTTCGCCGCCAAGTCGACCGAGGTCATGGACGACGAGGGCGACGGGAGCGGTGGTGCGGGGGCGCAGCGGCGGTTCGTCGACGCGCCGCCGGTGCTGCGGCGGGTGCCGGACGAGGAGGCCGCGGCGGTCGCGGCCTCGCTCGGTGAGTACGTGACCACGCTCTCGGAGGACCGGCTGCCGCTGCTCGCGCGGTACGCGATCCACGACGTGGCGTTCCGCGTGGTCGGCACGGGCAGCGTCGGGACCCGGTCGTACGTGGTGCTGCTGCTGGACCACCGGGGCGAGCCGTTGGTGCTCCAGGTGAAGGAGGCGCGGGCGTCGGCGCTGTTGCCGTTCGTGGAGGCGGCCGGGTTCGAGACGCCGGGTGTGGAGCACGAGGGGCGCCGGGTGGTGCTCGGGCAGAAGCGGATGCAGGTCGTCAGCGACAACCTGCTGGGCTGGACGACGGTGGCCGGCAGGCCGTATCAGGTGCGGCAGTTCAGGAATCGCAAGGGCAGCGTGGACCCGGCCGCGCTCCCGGCCGACCAGGTCGACGACTACGCGCGGATGACCGGCGCGCTGCTGGCCAGGGCGCACGCGCACAGCGTGGACCCGCGGCTCGTCGCGGGCTACTGCGGAAAGAACGAGGAGCTGGACGAGGCGGTCGCGGCTTTCGCCGTCGCGTACGCGGACCGGACCGAGGCGGATCACGCCGAGCTGGTGACGGCCGTCAGGAACGGGCGGATAGCCGCCGAGCTCGGCGTCTGAGGGCGGCGGGGTTCCGGGGCTGAGCCCCGGGATCCGCGGGGCGTGGCGGGGCGTGGGACCAGGGATGTGGAGGAGTGGGGTGTGTTCGCCCGTAGGCTGGACGGGTGACGCAGGACGCCTTCGGGGAGCCGACGATCCGTAACGACGACGAGCAGGACGTGCCAGACGTGCCGGACGCTACGACAGCCGCGACGACGGATGCCGAGAAGGACCCGGACGCCACGACGGGCGCCGCCGACGGGGCGGGGGCCGAGCAGCGGCCGGAGGCACGGCTGGAGCGGGCCGTGCGGGCCGCCGAGCAGGCGCTGATCGAGTTCGAGATCGCGCTGGAGACGTTCCGGGTCGAGGTGGAGAACTTCTCCCGGCTGCATCACCAGCGGCTCGGCCCCATGTACGCGCGGCTGGACGAGCTGGACGCGATGATCGCCGAGGCCCGTGCGTCCCGGTCGGGCGACCCCGAGGATCTGCGCAAGGCGCGTGAGGCACGGGCGATGGTGCAGCCGATGCCGGGGATCGAGGAGCTGTTCCACGACTGGCTCGACTCCGACGGTCTGTCGCCGGAGGCCGCGGCGATGCTGACCGACCAGCCCGTGCAGCCGCCGAAGCGGGTGCGGCCGACCGACGAGGTGCGCAAGCTCTACCGCGACCTCGCCCGCAAGGCCCACCCGGATCTTGCGCAGGACGACACCGAGCGGGCTCGGCGGGACGAGTTCATCACCCGGGTGAACGCGGCCTACGGGCGTGGGGACGAGGCGCTGCTCCGGCAGCTCGCCGAGGAGTGGGCGGCGGGACCCGCGCCGAAGGAGCCGCGTCTGAGCGAGAGCGAGGAGCTGTACGCCCGGCTGGAGTGGCTGGCCCAGCGCAAGGAGATGCTGACGCTCGTGGCGAAGGATCTGGAGCAGAGCGCGATCGGCGCGATGCTTCAGATGGCGCCGGACGATCCCGACCGGCTGCTGGAGGAGATCGCCGAGCAGCTGCTCGCCGAGGTTTCGGGACGCGAGTCCGAACTGGCCAGGTTGGTGCAGCAGTAGCGCGTCGCGTGCGCGAGGCTGTACCTGAACCAACCGCCGTATCTGTCGCACCGGCGGACACACCCGTACGAGAGAAGGCACATCACATGAGTTTCGCCCAGCTGCCCGCGGTGGATGTCGCGGCGGTACCGTCCGACGGTCTGGTGCTCGACGTCCGTGAGGACGACGAATGGGCGGCGGGCCATGTCGAGGGCGCGCTGCACATTCCGATGAGCGATTTCGTGGCGCGCTTCGGTGAGGTGACCGAGGCGGTGGCCGACGGGCGCAGGGCGTTCGTCATGTGCCGGGTCGGCGGCCGGTCCGCGCAGGTCACCCAGTATCTGGTGCAGCAGGGCATCGACGCGGCGAACGTCGAGGGCGGGATGCAGGCCTGGGACGGCGCCGGCCGCCCGATGGTCACGGACAACGGCAGCGCGGCGTTCGTGCTCTGACGCGCTGGTGGCTGACGCTCTGAGGCTCTGACGCCCCTGGCTCTGGCTCCCTGGCGGTCCGTCACCGGTACCGCTCCGCCATCCCGTTGACCCGGTTCGCCGTGGTCGCCGGGGTGGTCATGGCGGTGCGGGCCGCCGCGACGGCGGGCCCGCCTCCGCGGGGGAGACGGGCCCGGTGGCGTGGGTGGGGCGCTGTCAGCGGTCGAAGTCCAACTCGACCTCGGCGGTGGCCGGATGGGACTGGCAGGCCAGGACGTAGCCCGCTTCGGTCTCCTCCGGCTCCAGGGCGAAGTTGCGGTCCATCCGCACCTCGCCCGAGACGAGGAAGGCCCGGCAGGTACCGCAGACCCCGCCCTTGCACGCGTACGGCGCGTCCGCCCGGCTGCGCAGCACCGTCTCCAGCAGGGAGTCGCCCTCACGGACGGGCCAGCTGCCGGAACGGCCGTCGAGCGTCGCGGTGAGCGTGCTCCCGGACGGAGCGGCCGACGCGGCGGCGCCCGTGGCGGGTGTGACCGCGCCCAGCGCACCGTCGTCGACGTGGAAGATCTCCTGGTGGATCATCTTGCGCCCGACGCCCAGGCCGCGCAGTGCCCGCTCCGCGCCCTTGACCAGACCGAGCGGGCCGCACAGGAACCAGCCGTCGACACCGTCCACCGTGAGCAGAGCGGGCAGCAGCTCCGCCAGCCGCTCCTCGTCCAGCCGGCCCGAGGGCAGCCCAGCCTGCTGCTCCTCCCTGGACACCACCGTGACCAGCTGGAAGCGGCCCGGATAGCGGTCCTTCAGGTCCGCGACCTCTTCGAGGAACATCGTCGAAGAGACCGTGCGGTCGCTGCGGATCAGACAGAACCGGGCGTCCGGCTCCCGTGCGAGGAGCGTCGAGGCGATCGACAGCACCGGGGTGATGCCGCTGCCGCCGACGATCGCGGCGAAGTGCCCGGCGCGCGGCGTGAGCACGAAGCGGCCGGTCGGCTCCATGACCTCGACCGTGTCGCCCACGGTGAGTTCCTTGAGGGCGTACGTCGAGAACTCGCCGCCCTCGACCAGTCGGATGCCCACCCGCAGCTCGGGGCGCTCGCCGGCGGGCGCGCAGATCGAGTACGTACGGCGGATCTCCTCGCCGTCCACGACGCGGCGCAGCGCGATGTGCTGACCCGGTGTGTGGCGGAACGTCTCGTCCAGCTCGGGCGGCACGGCGAAGGTGACGGTCACCGAGTCGTCCGTGAGCCGCTCAACCTCGCTGACGCGGAGCGGATGGAACATCTACAACTCCTTGAAGTGGTCGAACGGTTCACGGCAGGCCGTGCAGCGGCGCAGCGCCTTGCAGGCGGTGGAGGAGAACCTGCTCAGCAGTTCGGTGTCGGTCGAGCCGCAGTGCGGGCAGCGGATGGCGAGGGTGAGCCGCACCGGTCCGTCCGTGCTGTGCGGGCGGGGCGGTGCGATGCCGAACTCCGCGAGTTTGCGGCGGCCTTCGGCGCTGATGTCGTCCGTCGACCAGGCGGGGGAGAGCACCGTGACGACGGAGACGTCCGGTATCCCGTTCTCGTGCAGCACGCGCTCGATGTCCGAGGACATCGTCTCGATCGCCGGGCAGCCGGTGTAGGTCGGGGTCAGCTCGACCTCGACCCTGCCGGGTCCCGAGACATGGACGGCGCGCAGCACGCCCAGCTCCTCCAGCGTCACGACCGGCAGCTCGGGGTCGGGCACGGAGCCGGCGAGCGCGCGCAGTTCGCTCTCCAGCGCGGTCGGTCCGCTCGTGCCGGTCACCATGACGCTCCCGGGTGGCTGCGGTGCAGATGCTGCATCTCGGCGAGCATCCGGCCGAACGACTCGGTGTGCAGGCCCTGTCGTCCCGCGCCCGCCGTCCATGCCCCGGAGCGTGGCCCGTCGGGCACGGTGAGCGTCGCGCGCTCCAGCACGGCGGTGATCGAGGAGAGCCAACTCTCCTCCAGCTGCCGCCTGTCGACGCCGTCGAGTCCGGCGCCGTCGCCGATGGTCTGGAACATCTCGCCGGTGAACCGCCACAGCGCCGTACAGGCCCGCTGCATCCGCTCATGGCTCTCGGCGGTGCCGTCACCGAGGCGCAGTGTCCACTGCTCGGCGTGGTCCTGGTGGTAGTCGACCTCCTTCACCGCCTTGGCGGCGAGGGCGGCGAACGGGCCGTCCCCGGTGGCCAACTGCCCGTACAGCAGCCGCTGGTAGGTGGAGAAGTAGAGCTGGCGGGCGATCGAGTGGGCGAAGTCGCCGTTCGGCTGCTCGACCAGCTGGAGATTGTGGAAGGCGCGCTCCTCGCGCAGATAGGCCAGCTCGTCCTCGTCCCCCACCAGGGTGTAGAGGATCCGGGCCTGGCCCAGCAGGTCCAGCGCGATGTTGGCGAGGGCGACGTCCTCCTCCAGCTCGGGCGCGTGGCCCGCCCACTCCCCCAGCCGGTGCGACAGGATCAGCGCGTCGTCGGCGAGGGCGAGAGCCGTGGTCGCGGTCCCGGCGCCGAGGCCGATACCGGAGCCGGTCCCGGGGTCCGTGTCCGTCGGGGTGCCGCTCACAGGTGGCGCACCCCCTCCGGGATCTCGTAGAACGTCGGGTGCCGGTACGGCTTGTCGCCGGCCGGCTCGAAGAACGAGTCCTTCTCGTCCGGCGAGGACGCCGTGACCGAGGCGGAGGGAACCACCCAGATCGACACGCCCTCGCTGCGCCGGGTGTAGAGATCGCGCGCGTTGCGCAGGGCCATCTCCGCGTCCGGTGCGTGCAGGCTTCCGGCGTGTGTGTGCGAGAGGCCACGACGGGACCGCACGAACACCTCCCACAGAGGCCACTCGGTCGAACCGCTCATGCCGTCGCCTCTCCCGCGGCGTCGACGCCGCTGCCATTGCCGCTGCTGGTGCTGTTGCCGCTGTGCTTCGCCGCGTACGCCGTCGCCGCCTCGCGCACCCAGGCGCCTTCCTCGTGCGCACGGCGCCGTTGGCTGATCCGGGCCTCGTTGCAGGGCCCGTTGCCCTTCAGGACCTCCCGGAACTCGTTCCAGTCGATCGCCCCGAAGTCGTGCTGTCCACGCTCCTCGTTCCACTTGAGGTCCGGGTCGGGGAGCGTCAGGCCGAGCGCCTCGGCCTGGGGGACGCATATGTCCACGAACCGCTGCCGCAGTTCGTCGTTCGAGTGGCGCTTGATCTTCCAGACCATCGACTGCGCGGAGTGCGCCGACTCGTCGTCCGGCGGGCCGAACATCATGAGCGACGGCCACCACCAGCGGTTCACCGCGTCCTGCGCCATCTCGTGCTGCGCGGGGGTGCCCTGGCTGAGGGCGAGCAGGGACTCGTACCCCTGGCGCTGGTGGAACGACTCCTCCTTGCAGATGCGGACCATCGCGCGGGCGTACGGCCCGTAGGAGCAGCGGCAGAGCGGGACCTGGTTCGTGATCGCCGCCCCGTCCACCAGCCAGCCGATGGCGCCGACGTCCGCCCAGGTCAGCGTCGGATAGTTGAAGATCGACGAATACTTCTGGCGGCCGGCGTGGAGCTTGTCGAGCAGCTCGTCCCGGCTCGTGCCCAGCGTCTCCGCCGCGCTGTACAGATACAGCCCGTGTCCCGCCTCGTCCTGCACCTTGGCCATCAGGATCGCCTTGCGCCGCAGAGAGGGCGCGCGGGTGATCCAGTTGGCCTCCGGCTGCATGCCGATGATTTCCGAGTGCGCGTGCTGAGCCATCTGGCGGACGAGCGATGCGCGGTATGCCTCCGGCATCCAGTCGCGGGGCTCGATGCGCTCGTCGGCGGCCACGGCGGTGTCGAACGCCGCCTCCTGTGCCGCTGCCGTCGTCTCCATCGTTGCCTCCACAGCCGTCCCCGCGGTCACTGCCGTCATCCGGGCCCCCTACCGACCGATCGTTCGGTTCATGGACTTCAATGGTCGGTCGGCGGCCCGTAGGGTGTCAACCCTGTGGATAACCGACTGTGGAAAGACGGGGAACGGGGCGGATGGATTCGTACGACGACAAGGGCGTGAATCCGGAGTCACCACCGGGTCCACCAGCGGGTCCATCGGCGGGCCCACCACCGGATTCATCAGCGGCCCCGTCGCAGGGGATAGCGGGGCTCTCCTTCCGCTATCAGGTGGTCGCCGCGCTCGCCCTCGCGGTCGTCGCACTGGTCGGGGTGGTCCATCTGGCCATGGTGTTCCTGCACGTCGCGCCCGACAACACGGTCTCCAAGAAGTACGGCGAGCAGGTGGGCGACTGGGTCTTCCCGGAGTTCGAGCAGAACTGGAAGCTCTTCGCGCCCAACCCGCTCCAGCAGAACATCGCCGTCGAGGTCCGCGCCGAGGTGCGCAAGGCGGACGGATCGCGCGGTACGACCGGCTGGATCAATCTGACCGCCGAGGACGGCGCGGCGATCCGCGGCAACCCCCTCCCCAGCCATGTCGACCAGAACGAGCTGCGCCGGGGCTGGGACTTCTACGTCAACTCGCACGACGACAAGGCTCGTCCCAACGGTCTGCGCGGACAGCTCTCCGAGAGCTACATACGCCGGATAGTCATGCTGCGCCTGGAGTCGCACGATCTCGGCGGCCCCGTCGAACGTGTCCAGGTCAGGTCCGCCACCCGATTGATCGCGGCGCCCCCCTGGAGTGCCGAGAAGAGCAACACCAAGCCCGCCTACCGCGCCTTCCCGTGGTGGACCGTGACTCCCGAGGATCTGCCCGAAGGCGTACGGAACCACGGCGCCGGGGAGGCCCGCGGATGAGCCACCTCGCGGACCCCGCCGGCACCACAGGCCTTGCCGGCACCGCAGACCCAGCCCGCACGACAGACCCCGCGGGCCCCGGCGACGCCGCCCGCCGGCCGGCCTTCGGCCGCAAGGCCGCGCTCGCCCTCCACCGCGTCACGTCCCAGGCCCTGGGCCCCCACCAGAGCGCCGTCGTCCGGATCGGCTTCGCCGCCGCCTGGCTCCTCTTCCTGCTGCGCGAACTCCCCAACCGCCGTGAGCTGTACGGGCCCGGCAGCCCGTGGAGCTGGGACATGGCCCAGCAACTCATCGCGGGCAACGGCGCGTTCACCACACTCATGTGGTCCGACAGCGGTTTCTGGTTCGAGATCGTGTACGCCGTCGCCGTACTGTCCAGCGCCCTGCTGATGCTCGGCTGGCGTACCCGCACCATGTCGGTGCTCTTCATGGTGGGCGTGCTGTCCCTCCAGAACCGCAGCATCTTCATGGGAGACGGCGGCGACAACGTCATCCATCTGATGGCGATCTATCTGGTGCTCACGCGCTGCGGTCGGGTCTGGTCGCTCGACGCCCGCCGGGAGGCCCGCGCCGCGCGTGTCGTGGCGTCCGGCGGCACCGCGCCGGTGGACCGGGTCGGACCGCTCCTGTGGGTCGTGCTCGGCGTGGCCCTGCTGGGCACGCTGCTGGACACGACGGGCGGCGAGTGGTGGGTGACGGCGCTGCTGTGGACGCTGTGGCTCTCCCAGGGGCTGTGGTGGGCGGTGAACCGGTACGCGCCGAGGAGCGAGCCGCGCGCGCTGCTGGACGTCATCGCGAACCTCACCCACAACGGCACACTCGTCGTGATCATGGTCGAGGTCTGTCTGATCTACGCCACGGCCGGCTGGTACAAGGTCCAGGGGTCGCGCTGGCAGGACGGCACCGCGCTGTACTACCCGCTGCACCTGGACTACTTCGCCCCGTGGCCCGCCCTCTCCGACATCCTGGCGTCCAGCGGTGTGATCGTGCTGCTGCTGACGTACGGCACCGTCATCGTGCAGGTCGCGTTCCCGTTCACGGTCTTCAACCGGCGGATCAAGAACGTCCTGCTGGTGGCCATGATCCTGGAGCACGCCGGGATCGCCGTCCTGCTCGGGCTGCCGTTCTTCTCGCTGGCGATGATCGCCGCCGACGCCGTCTTCCTGCCGACCGTCTTCCTGCTGTGGGTCGGCGACGCGGCGACGCGCGGCCGACGGCGGCTCACCGCGCGGCCGGCGTACCAGGACATGGGCGGGGCGCAGGGCGAGCACGAGGCGAAAGGCGAGCACGGAGCGAAGGGTGAGCACGAGGCCGGCGGTGGCAGCGTGCCGGACCAGCGCCGGAAGGACGAGGCCGGGTCGGGCGCGCAGGGCGCCAAGCCCCCGTCGTCGCCCGGCCCCGACGCGGACAGCTCGCTCGTCCGGTGACGGCCGTCCCCGCGCGCCCGCCTACGCTGGGGCGATGAACGACGTCGATCCCACGAGCGCCCTGCGGCTCTGGCACGAGACCGCCCCCGGCGCCGTGGTGCTCGACGGCTTCCACGCGCTGAAGCACGCGCTGCGGTTCGGGGCGGACGTGCGGCTCGCCGTCACCAGTGACAAGGAGTCCGTGCTCGCCCTCGCGGCCGAACTCGCCGACGATCTGACCGGCATCCTGCGCCGGACCGTCGCCGAGGTGCCCGCCGACGAACTGCGGGATCTCGTACCGAAGGTGCACCCGACGCGGGTGGTGGCCCTGGCGGTCCGGCGGGGACGTACGGAGAACCTGGCCGCCCTGGCGGCGGCGCCCCGGCGCTCGCCGGTCGTCGTCCTCGACAACCCCCGCAATCTCGGGAACGTCGGGGCGGTGGTGCGGCTCGCGGCGGGCTTCGGGGCGACGGGTGTGGTGACCACGGGGGATCTCGACCCGTGGCATCCGAACGTCGTCCGCGCCGGGGCCGGGCTGCATTTCGCGACGGCCGTGGAGCGGCTGTCCCCGGACGCCTTCCCCCCGGGCCCGCTGTACGCCCTGGATCCGGAGGGCGACGACATCCGGTCGGTGGCCCTCCCCGACGACGCGCTGCTCGCCTTCGGCTCCGAGCGGCACGGGCTCAGCGCCGAACTGCGGGAGCGGGCCGACACGTTGCTGGCGCTGCCGATGCGGCCCCAGGTCTCCAGCTACAACCTCGCCACCAGTGTGGCCATGACCCTGTTCCACTGGGGCGGGCCCAACTGACCCGCGCCCGGCCGCCCTTGGACGGCCGGGCCCGGCGTCGTCGCTCGTGTCACGCCTGGCGGCGGACCTCCACCGTACGGAAGCGGTTGGCCACGAACGCCGCGTCGCACAGCGCCGCGTTCGCCGCCGGATTGCCGCCGGAGCCGTGGAAGTCGGAGAAGGCCGCGGTCTGGTTCACATAGACGCCGCCCGTCAGATTCAGGGAGAGCTGGGCCAGCTCCTCCAGACAGACGTCCTCGACGGCGCGCTCGGTCTCCGCCGACGTCGTGTACGCCCCGACGGTCATCGCGCCCTTGTCGCGCACCGTACGGCGCAGCAGCTCCAGCGCCTCCTCGGTCGAGTCCACGGCGACCGCGAACGAGACCGGGCCGAAGCACTCGGCGAGATACGGCGCCTGCGAGCCGTCCCCGCTCTCCGCCGTGTCCCACTGCTTGCGCGAGCCGTCGGACTTGACGATCACCGGCGTACGGACCACCGCGTCCGGGAAGTCCGGGTTGGCGATCTCGCGCGAGGCGAGCGCCACGTCACCCAGCGAGTCGGCGGCGTCCAGCCTGCCCTTCACGTCCGGGTTGACCAGCGCGCCGAGCAGGCCGTTGGCGCGGGCGTCGTCGCCCAGCAGGCCGCTCACCGAGGCGGCCAGGTCGGCGACCACCTCGTCGTACGACTTCGCGCCCGCGTCCGTCGTGATGCCGTCGCGTGGGATCAGGAGATTCTGCGGGGTCGTGCACATCTGGCCGCTGTAGAGCGAGAGCGAGAAGGCCAGATTGGCGAGCATGCCCTTGTAGTCGTCGGTGGAGTCGACCAGGACCGTGTTGACGCCGGCCTTCTCCGTGTAGACCTGCGCCTGGCGGGCGTTGGTCTCCAGCCAGTCGCCGAAGGCGGTGGACCCGGTGTAGTCGATGATCTTGATCTCGGGCCGGACGGCCAGGGTCTTCGCGATGCCCTCGCCGGGGCGCTCGGCGGCCAGCGCGACCAGATTCGGGTCGAAGCCGGTCTCGGCGAGCACCTCGCGGGCCACCTTCACCGTGAGGGCGAGGGGCAGCACCGCGCGCGGGTGCGGCTTGACGAGGACCGGATTGCCGGTGGCCAGCGAGGCGAACAGGCCCGGATAGCCGTTCCACGTAGGGAAGGTGTTGCAGCCGATCAGCAGCGAGACGCCGCGTGGCGCGGCGGTGAAGGACTTCCGCAGCTCCAGCGGGTCACGCTTGCCCTGGGGCTTCGACCAGTCGGCGTCGTCGGGGGTGCCGGTCTGCTCCCGGTACGCGTACGCCACCGCCTCCAGGCCGCGGTCCTGGGCGTGCGGTCCGCCCGCCTGGAACGCCATCATGAACGCCTGTCCGCTGGTGTGCATCACGGCGTGGGCGAACTCGTGGGTGCGGGCGCTGATCCGGGCCAGGATCTCCAGGCTGACCAGGGCGCGGGTCTCGGGTCCCGCCGCGCGCCAGGCGCTCATGCCCGCGCGCATGGCGGGCAGCAGGACGTCCACGTCGGCGTGCGGATACTCGACGCCCAGCTCCGGCCCGTACGGCGAGACCTCGCCGCCCGTCCAGCCGTCGGTGCCCGGCTGGTCCAGATCGACGCGGGTGCCGCGCAGGGCCTTGAACGCGGCCAGTCCCTCGGCGGGCGCGCTCTCGCCGTACGCCTTCGGGTGCTCGGGGTGCGGCGACCAGTAGGCACGCGTGCGAATCGCGTCGAGGGCCTGGTCGAGCGTGGGCCGGTGCTTCTCGGTGAGCTGCTGGGTGCTGAGCTGGGCGGCCATGACTGACCAACTCCTCTTCGAGCTGGGCGGGACAGGGGGACATGAGCGACAGGGGGACACGGGCAACGGACAGAGTTAGAGTAACCGAACGATCGGTCGGGACAAGGGGGGCTGTGGAAAACCCGCGTTTTCCGGCCGCGCCCCCCGCAGGCCGGCCCGTCGGCGCGGACGGTGTCGTTCCGGTCAGTTCCGGCTGATCGCCACCCGAGACCGGCCGCCTTGGGGAGGTCCCGTACCGCGGCGGAAGTCCATACAGGAGGATCGGGTTCATGACTGCAATCGAGCGCTCCCGCGTCGTCGCGGTGGTCGGCACCGGCACGATGGGACAGGGGATCGCCCAGGTGGCTCTTGTCGCCGGCCATCCCGTGCGCCTCTACGACGCCCTGCCCGGCCGCGCCCAGCAGGCGGCGGAGGCCGTCGGAGCCCGGCTGGACCGGCTGACGGAGAAGGGCCGGCTGGACGCGGCGGCCCGCGACAGCGCCAAGGCCCGGCTCCTGCCCGCCGCGGAACTGTCCGACCTCGCCGACGCCGCGCTCGTCGTCGAAGCCGTCCTCGAACAACTGACGGTCAAACAGGAGCTGTTCGCGGCGCTGGAGGACATCGTCGGCGACGACTGCCTGCTCGCCACCAACACCTCCTCGCTCTCCGTCACGGCCGTCGCCGGCGCCCTGCGCCTCCCCGGCCGCTTCGTCGGGCTGCACTTCTTCAACCCCGCCCCCCTGCTGCCGCTGGTCGAGGTCGTCAGCGGTCACGCGACGGACGGGACGACGGCCACGCGCGCGTGGGAGACGGCGGCGGCGTGGGGCAAGACCCCGGTGCGCTGCGCCGACACCCCCGGCTTCGTCGTGAACCGCGTCGCACGCCCCTACTACGCCGAGGCGCTGCGCCTGCACGAGGAGCGGGCCGCCGACCCCGCGACCATCGACGCCGTCCTGCGCGAGTCCGGCGGCTTCCGGATGGGCCCCTTCGAGCTGACCGACCTCATCGGCCAGGACGTCAACGAGGCGGTCACCCGCTCCGTCTGGGAGTCCTTCTTCCAGGACGCGCGGTTCACGCCCTCCCTCGCCCAGCGGCGCCTCGTGGAGTCGGGCCGGCTCGGCCGCAAGTCGGGCCGGGGCTGGTTCGGTTACGAGGACGGCGCCCTTGCCCCCGTACCGGACACCGCGCCGCCCGCCGACCCGCCGTCGTCCGTGGTCGTCCACGGCGAGCTGTTCGCGGCGGCGGCGCTGCCCGAGCTGATCGAGGCGGCCGGGATCGACGTCATACGTAAGGAGGCCGGCCTCCCCGGCCGTCCCGGGTGGCTCGAACTGCCCTGCGGCACCCGGCTGTTCCTCACCGACGGCAAGGCGGCGGACAGCTCCCCCGTGCCACTGATCCACTTCGACCTCGCGCTCGACTACCGCGCCGCGACCCGGATAGCCCTGGCGCCGTCCGCCACGGTGGCCGAGGAGTCGGTCCGCGCGGCCGTCGGTCTCTTCCAGGCGCTCGGCAAGCGGGTCAGCGTGATCGCCGACGTCCCCGGCATGATCGTGGGCCGTACCGTCGCCATGCTCGTCGACTTCGCGCTCGACGCCGAGGCGCGCGGCGTCGCCTCCGCCGAGGACATCGACACCGCGATGCGGCTCGGCGTGAACTACCCGCGCGGACCGCTCGACTGGGGCGCCGAGCTGGGGGCGGGGCGGACGCTCCAACTGCTGGAGAGGCTGCACGAGGAGTACCCGTCCGGCCGGTACGCCGCCTCACAGGCGCTGCGCCGCCGCGCCGCCGCCGAGGCCGGACCGGAAGGGGCGGGCTCATGACGACGGCCAAGCGGGACACCTACACCCCCGAGACCCTGCTGACCGTCGCCGTCGGCGTCTTCAACGAACGTGGCTACGACGGCACGTCCATGGAGCATCTGTCGAAGGCCGCGGGGATCTCCAAGTCCTCGATCTACCACCATGTGGCGGGCAAGGAGGAACTGCTGCGGCGCGCGGTCAGCCGGGCCATCGACGGTCTCTTCGGGATTCTCGACGAGCCGGGCGCCGCGCGTGGCAGGGCCATCGAGCAGGTCGAGTACGTGACGCGCCGCACCGTCGAGGTCCTGATGGCGGAGCTGCCCTACGTCACCCTGCTGCTGCGGGTGCGGGGCAACACCAAGACCGAGCGGTGGGCGATGGAGCGGCGCCGTGAGTTCGACCAGCGGGTCGCCGATCTGCTGAAGGCGGCGGCGACCGACGGCGACCTGCGGGCGGACATGGACATCCGGCTGGCGACACGGCTGCTCTTCGGCATGATCAACTCGCTGGTGGAGTGGTACCGGCCGCAGGCGGCCGGCGGCTACGACAGCGACCAGGTGGCCGAGGCTGTCGTACGGATGGCCTTCGACGGGCTGCGTACCGAGGCCTCGTAGCCCGCCGGCCCGTACCTGGCGCCCCTGAGGCCCCCGGCGCCCGTTTCAGGGCGCGGGCGGGGCCTGCGGGTCGAGGTCCGTCTCCTCGAAGACCAGCAGGGTGCGGGTGGACAGCACCTCGGGGATCGACTGGAGCCGTGTCAGGACCAGCTCCCGCAGCGTGCGGTTGTCCGGCGCGTGGACCAGCAGCAGCACGTCGAAATCGCCGCTGACCAGCGCGATGTGCGTGGCGCCCGGCAGCTCCTGGAGCTGCTCGCGCACGGTCCGCCAGGAGTTCTGCACGATCTTGAGCGTGATATAGGCGGAAGCGCCCTGACCTGCCCGTTCGTGGTTGATCCTGGCGCCGAACCCCCGGATCACCCGGTCCTCGATGAGCCGGTTGATCCGGGCGTACGCGTTGGCGCGGGAGACATGGACGCGTTCGGCCACGGACCGTATCGAGGCGCGTCCGTCCGTCTGGAGGATGCGCAGGATGTCGCGGTCGATCGCGTCCAGCGGCCGGGGCGGGGGCTCCTGCCCGGTCCGCTCCCAGCCCTCGGCCATTTGTTCAGCCGCCATGTCCCCCACCTCTCCGCTCTTGGACACCTTGTGCCCGTCCCAGGTTGTGCAGAACCGTTTGTCCACAGGCTGAAGGTGCCAGTAGCCAAATTGGCACGGCGACCGAACAATCGGTAGGTGAGGCGCACCACATTCCCGCGCGCCGCCCATGCCCCGCTCCCTGAGGAGGTGCACGCGTTGAAGAAGAGCAGCACGACGGTCCAGGAGCCCCCGGGTGCCGTCGTCCACCGGTCCACCCCGCCCCCGCCGTGGCAGCCCCGTACGGACCCCGCCCCGTTGCTCCCCGACCGCGAGCCGTACCGCGTACTGGGTACGGAAGCCGCGGCGGACGCCGACCCCGAGCTGCTGCTGCGGCTCTACGCGGAGCTGGTCCGCGGCCGTCGGTTCAACGCGCAGGCCACCGCCCTCACCAAGCAGGGCCGGCTGGCCGTCTACCCGTCGAGCACCGGCCAGGAGGCCTGCGAGGTCGCCGCGGCCCTGGTGCTCCAGGAGCAGGACTGGCTCTTCCCCAGCTACCGCGACACCCTCGCCGTCGTGGCGCGCGGTCTGGACCCCGTCCAGGCCCTCACCCTGCTGCGAGGCGACTGGCACACGGGATACGACCCGCGCGAGCACCGCATCGCGCCGCTCTCCACACCGCTGGCCACGCAGCTGCCGCACGCCGTCGGGCTGGCGCACGCCGCGCGTCTCAAGGGTGACGACGTGGTCGCGCTCGCCCTGGTCGGCGACGGCGGCACCAGCGAGGGCGACTTCCACGAGGCGCTGAACTTCGCCGCCGTATGGCAGGCGCCCGTCGTCTTCCTCGTGCAGAACAACGGCTTCGCCATCTCCGTCCCGCTCGCCAAGCAGACAGCGGCGCCGTCGCTGGCGCACAAGGCCGTCGGTTACGGGATGCCGGGACGGCTGGTCGACGGCAACGACGCGCCGGCGGTGCACTCGGTGCTCGCCGAGGCCGTGCGGCGGGCCAGGAGCGGCGGCGGCCCGACGCTCATCGAGGCGGTGACCTACCGCATCGAGGCCCACACCAACGCCGACGACGCGACGCGCTACCGCGGCGACGCCGAGGTGGAGGCGTGGCGCGCCCACGACCCGGTCCGGCTGCTGGAGCACGAGCTGACGGAGCGCGGGATGCTCGACCAGGACGGGATCAGGAAGGCCGCCGACGACGCCGACGCGATGGCCGCGCGGCTGCGCGACCGGATGAACGCGGAGCCGGAGCTGGACCCCATGGACCTCTTCGCGCACGTCTACGCGGAGCAGACCTCGCAACTGCGCGAGCAGGCGGCCCAGTTGCGGGCCGAGCTGGACGCGTCGCAGGAGCCGGCCGATTCGGTCGACGGCGTATCGGGACAGGGTGAGACGCGATGACCACCGTGGCCTCCAGGGCAGCCGGGACCGCCAAGGCGGCGAAGCCGGCCACCATGGCGCAGGCGTTGCAGCGCGCGATGCGGGACGCGATGGCCGAGGACCCGTCCGTGCACATCCTCGGTGAGGACGTCGGCGCGCTCGGCGGGGTCTTCCGGGTCACCGACGGACTCGCCGCCGAGTTCGGCGAGGACCGGTGCACGGACACACCGCTGGCCGAGGCCGGGATCCTGGGCACGGCGGTCGGCATGGCGATGTACGGGCTGCGGCCCGTCGTGGAGATGCAGTTCGACGCCTTCGCCTATCCGGCGTTCGAGCAGCTGACCAGCCATGTCGCCAAGATGCGCAACCGCACGCGCGGCGCGCTGCCCCTGCCGATCACCATCCGGGTGCCGTACGGCGGCGGGATCGGCGGTGTCGAGCACCACAGCGACTCCTCCGAGGCGTACTACATGGCGACGCCGGGCCTGCATGTCGTCACCCCCGCGACGGTGGACGACGCGTACGGGCTGCTCCGGGCCGCCATCGCCTCCGACGACCCGGTGGTCTTCCTGGAGCCCAAGCGGCTGTACTGGTCGAAGGCGCAGTGGTCACCCGAGGCGCCGGCCACGGTGGAGCCGATCGGCTGCGCCGTCGTGCGGCGTACGGGACTGAGCGCCACTCTGGTCACCTACGGCCCCTCACTGACCGTGTGTCTGGAGGCGGCGGAGGCGGCGCGCGCGGAAGGCTGGGACCTGGAAGTGGTCGACCTGCGCTCACTGGTGCCCTTCGACGACGAGACGGTCGTCGCCTCCGTAAGGCGCACGGGCCGCGCGGTGGTCGTCCACGAGTCCAACGGCTTCGGCGGGCCCGGCGGGGAGATCGCCGCCCGGATCAGCGAGCGGTGCTTCCACCATCTGGAGGCGCCGGTGCTGCGGGTCGCCGGATTCGACATCCCGTATCCGCCGCCGATGCTGGAACAGCACCATCTGCCGGGTGTGGACCGGGTCCTCGACGCGGTCGCGCGGCTTCAGTGGGAGGCGGACAGCTGATGGCCCAGGTGCTCGAATTCAAACTGCCGGATCTCGGCGAGGGACTGACCGAGGCGGAGATCGTCCGCTGGCTGGTGGCGGTCGGTGACGTCGTCGCGATCGACCAGCCCGTCGTCGAGGTCGAGACGGCCAAGGCGATGGTGGAGGTGCCGTGCCCCTACGGGGGCGTGGTCACCGCGCGGTACGGCGAGGAGGGCACGGAACTGCCGGTCGGCGCACCGCTGTTGACGGTCGCCGTCGGAGCGTCGGAGCCGCAGTCGCAGCCGGAGCGGGAACCGGCCCCGGTCGCCGAGGGCGGATCGGACGGGACGTCGGGCAACGTGCTGGTCGGTTACGGCACGGGTGCGCCGGCGGCCCGGCGGCGCCGGGTCCGCCCCGCGACGGCCGTGGTCGCGCCGGTGGTGCCGGTCGTGCCGGTGGTGCCCACCGCGCCGGTCGCGCCTGCCGTGCCCACCGGGCCCGTGCCGGTCATCTCGCCCCTCGTGCGGAGGCTGGCCCGGCAGAACGGGCTCGACCTCCGGGCGCTGGCCGGCTCCGGACACGACGGGCTGATCCTGCGGTGCGACGTCGAGCGGGCCATCGAGCGGAGAGAACAGGTCGCGGAGGCACCGCCCGCACCCACGCCCACGAGCGCGCCGGCCCCGTCCGGGGCGGTCACCGAGCGCGTACCGCTGCGCGGTGTGCGAGGCGCGGTCGCCGACAAGCTCAGCCGCAGCCGGCGCGAGATCCCGGAGGCCACCTGCTGGGTCGACGCGGACGCGACGGAGCTGCTGGCGGCCAGGACCGCCGCGAACGCGGCGGGTGGCCCGAAGATCTCGCTCATCGCGCTGCTGGCGCGGATCTGCACGGCGGCGCTCCAACGATTCCCGGAGCTCAACTCCACGGTGGACATGGAGGCCAGGGAGATCGTCCGCCTGCGCGACGTCCATCTCGGGTTCGCCGCCCAGACCGAGCGCGGGCTGGTCGTCCCCGTCGTACGGGACGCGCAGGACCGCTCGGCGGAGTCGCTGAGCGCGGAGTTCGCCCGGCTGACCGAGGCGGGCCGGTCGGGGACGCTGACCCCCGGCGATCTGACCGGCGGGACGTTCACGCTGAACAACTACGGCGTGTTCGGCGTCGACGGCTCCACGCCGATCATCAACCACCCGGAGGCCGCGATGCTGGGCATCGGCCGCATCGTCGCGAAGCCGTGGGTGCACGAGGGCGAGCTGGCCGTACGCAAGGTCGTCCAGCTCTCGCTCACGTTCGACCACCGGGTGTGCGACGGCGGCACGGCGGGCGGCTTCCTCCGGTACGTGGCGGACTGCGTGGAACAACCGGCGGTGCTGCTGCGCACGTTGTAGGCGCGGCGGGGGAGCCGCGTCATGTGCCGCGCCGCGGGCCGGTGGTGCCCCGGCAGGGCGTACCTCTCGGGTCTTGCCGGGCTCGCGTGCCCCGTGCCCCCGTGCTGCGCTCTGCCGCGTGCCGGGGAGCCACGGCGTACCACCGTGACAGCAGCCGTCGCGCGCCGGGCGCTCCCCGATCCGGCCCCGTCGACAACCCGTCCCGAGGGAAGTCGGCGGCACGCCCGCGATGAGGTTCGGAGTCTCCGCCAGAAGCCGTCCCGCGCGTGCCCCGCGCGCGTTCGCGTCGGCGGGCTCGCCCCCTCGGTGGAGAGTGCGCTGTGCCGGGCATGACGCGGCTCCCGGCCGCCCCACAGCCCCCTCAACACCCCTTCAACATCACGGTCGTACATCGCATACGTTCTGACGCGCGATCGCGGACCATACTTCACTCATGACCATGAGCGCCCATGACGCCATCGTGCTCGCCGGAGGTGCCGCCAAGCGGCTCGGCGGGGTGGACAAGCCCGCCGTCAGCGTCGGCGGGCGGGCTCTGCTCGACCGGGTGCTCGGTGCGTGCGGTGGTGCCGGGCGGACCGTGGTCGTGGGGGGCCGACGGGCCACCGTGCGGCCCGTGCACTGGGCGCGTGAGGAGCCGCCCGGCGGCGGGCCGGTCGCCGCGCTCGACGCGGGGGTGCGGCACGTCCAGGCGGACACCGTGCTCGTGCTGTCGGCGGATCTGCCGTTCCTGACGCGGGAGACGACGCGCCGGCTGCTGGACGTACTGGCGGCGGACCCCGAGCGGGAGGGCGCGCTGCTCACCGACCCGGACGGCCGGGACCAGCCGTTGGTCGCGGCGTACCGTACGGAACCGCTGCGCCGCGAGATCGCCCTCCTCGCCACCGAGTACGGCAGCCTCGCCGGGCTGCCGCTACGGCTGCTGACGCATGAACTCGACCTCGCCCGCGTCGCTGCGGACGCCGACCCGCTCGCGTCCTTCGACTGCGACACCTGGGAAGACATCTCCACAGCGCGGGCACGCATCAGGGAGCATGGGACCGTGCTGGACGAATGGATCACCGCAGTCAAGGACGAACTCGGCTACGAGCTCGACGTCGACATCACCGTCCTCCTCGACCTCGCCCGCGACGCCGCGCACGGTGTCGCCCGCCCCGCCGCGCCGCTGACGACCTTCCTGGTCGGGTACGCGGCCGGCCGGGCGGCGGCCGGGGGCGGCGGTCCCGAGGCGGTGGCAGAGGCGTCCCGCAAGGCCACGGCGCTCGCGCTGCGCTGGGCCGACGAGGCGGCCGGGGAAGACGGCAAGGCCAAGGGGGCCGAAGCCGGATGACGGCTCAGGACCGCGAGGTCGACGGCTCCGACGGGGTCGATGAGGTCCTGGCGCTGTTCGCCAGGCAGCCCGCAGCCGCAGCCACAGCCGCAGCCGAAACCGAAGCGACAGCCCCGGCCGCAGCCCAAGCCGCAGCCGCAGCCGGTGCGGGGCGTCGCCGCGCCTCGGCGTGGGCCGAGGCCCGTACCGTCGCCGCCCGCGCCGGTCGCCCCGCCCGCTCCGGCCACGACACCACCACCGCCCACGCCCGCCGGGTCCCGCTCCAGCAGGCCCTGGGGCATGTCCTGGCCGAGCCCCTGGCCGCGCTCACCGATCTGCCGTCGTTCGACACCTCCGCCATGGACGGCTGGGCGGTGTCCGGACCCGGCCCCTGGTCCGCGGAGCCGGAGCAGCCCGCCCAGGGCGCGGGCATACTCGCCGGCCACGCCGCCACCACCCCGCTCCCCGACGGCACCGCGGTACGCATCGCCACCGGCGCCCGCGTCCCGCCCGACACCACCGCCGTGATCCGCAGCGAGCACGCCCGCACGGACACCACCGGCCATCTCCACGCCGAACGCCGGGTGGTCCAGGGCCAGGACATCCGTCCACGTGGCCAGGAGTGCCGATCCGGCGACCAACTCCTGCCCGCCGGGGCCCTGGTGACCCCGGCCGTGCTCGGCCTGGCAGCCGCCGCGGGCTACGACGAGCTGCTCACCGCCCGCCGCCCGACCGTCGATGTCCTGGTCCTCGGCGACGAACTGCTCGTCAATGGACTGCCCCACGACGGTCTGATCCGCGACGCGCTCGGCCCGATGATCGCGCCCTGGCTGCGCGCGCTCGGCGCGGATGTCATCGACAGCCGCCGGGTCGCCGACGACGAACAGGCGCTCTACCGGGCGGTCACCGAGTCCGACGCCGATCTGGTCCTCACCACGGGCGGTACGGCCGCCGGCCCCGTCGACCACGTCCACCCCGTACTCGCCCGCGCGGGCGCCGAACTGCTCGTGGACGGCGTCGCCGTACGCCCCGGCCACCCCATGCTGCTGGCCCGGCTCGCCGCCGGCCGCCATCTGGTGGGCCTGCCGGGCAATCCGCTCGCCGCCGTCTCCGGGCTGCTGACGCTCGCCGAGCCGCTGCTGCGGACGCTCGCGGGCCGGGCGAGCCGGCCCGCGTACCACGCGCCCGTACGGGACGAGGTGCACGGCCACCCGCACGACACCCGGCTCGTGCCCTTCGTCCATCACGACGACCGGCTCGTGCCCCTGCGCTACAACGGCCCCGCCATGCTGCGCGGGATCGCCGTGGCGGACGGGCTGGCGGTCGTACCGCCCGGTGGCGCGCGGCCCGGGGACGAGCTGGAAGTACTCGACCTGCCGTGGGCCGCCGACGCTGCCTGGGCCGACACCACCGCCTCCATCGATGACGGGTGTTTCACGTGAAACTTCCCGGCCACGACGCGATGGCGCGTCATGCCGACGAACATCTGGTCACCGGCCGGGTGAAGCTGCCCCGCCGGATCGTCGACCGGCCGTTGCGGCAGGTCAGCAAGCGACTGCTGATGGCGCTGGGGGTGCTGGCCACCACGGTCTTCATCGTCTGGATCGACCGCACCGGCTACCACGACAACGCCGACGACTCGGTCGATTTCCTCGACTCCGTCTACTACGCCACCGTCACGCTCTCCACGACGGGTTACGGCGATATCGTCCCGTACAGCGACGCGGCCCGGCTCATCAATGTCGTGCTGGTCACGCCGCTGCGCGTGCTCTTCCTGATCATCCTGGTCGGCACCACTCTTGAGGTCCTCACGGAGCGCACCCGGGAGGAGTGGCGGCTGAACCGCTGGAGGTCCAACTTGCGTGACCACACTGTCATTGTCGGCTTCGGTACCAAGGGCCGGTCGGCGATGCAGACGCTCTGTGCCACCGGGCTCAAGAAGGACCAGATCGTCATCGTCGACCCGAGCGCGAAGGTGATCGAGGCGGCCAACGCGGACGGGTTCGTGGGCGTCATCGGCGACGCGACCCGCAGCGATGTGCTGCTACGGGCCGAACTCCAGCGGGCACGGCAGATCGTCATCGCCACCCAGCGCGACGACACGGCCGTGCTGGTCGCGCTGACCGCGCGCCAGCTCAACCGCGGGGCGAAGATCGTCGCCGCCGTGCGTGAGGAGGAGAACGCGCCGCTGCTGCGCCAGTCCGGCGCGGACGCCGTGATCACCAGCGCCAGCGCGGCGGGCCGGCTGCTCGGGCTCTCGGTGCTCAGCCCCGTCGCGGGCACGGTGATGGAGGACCTGATCCAGCAGGGCAGCGGCCTCGATCTCATCGAACGGCCGGTGATAAAGGCCGAGGTGGGGCGGAGCGTACGGGAGACGGACGACCTGGTGGTCAGCGTCCTGCGCGGACACCGGCTGCTGGGGTACGACGACCCCGCCGCCAGCCCGCTCCAGCTCACCGACCGCCTGATCACGATCGTGCGGGCGGACCCGCCCAACCCCGAGCAGGCCAAGGCCGATTGACCGTACGGCCGATTTGCACAGCACACGATTCCCACGCCCCCGGGTCCGTTCATACCGGCCCGGGGGCGTTCGTACGGGCCCGGGAGGGCGTTCGTACGGGCCCGGGACCGGTAGCGCGGACACGACCGGGGGTAGCCTCCCGACCATGTATGCGATCACGATTCCGGAACCCGGTGGCCCCGAGGCGCTCGTCTGGGACGAAGTGCCCGATCCCGTACCCGCCGAGGGCGAAGTCCTCGTCGACGTCGTGGCGAGCGCGGTCAACCGCGCCGATCTGCTGCAACGCCAGGGTTTCTACAACCCGCCGCCCGGCTCGTCCCCGTACCCCGGTCTGGAGTGTGCGGGCCGGATCGTCGCGCTCGGACCCGGTACCGAGGGCTCGGGGTGGTCGGTCGGCGACGAGGTGTGCGCACTGCTCTCGGGCGGTGGTTACGCGGAGAAGGTCGCCGTTCCCGTGGGCCAGTTGCTCCCCGTACCGGAGGGCGTGGACCTGGTCACGGCCGCCGGGCTGCCCGAAGTGACCTGCACCGTCTGGTCGAACGTCTTCATGATCGCCCATCTCCGCCCCGGCGAGACGCTGTTGGCGCACGGCGGCGCGAGCGGTATCGGCACGATGGCGATCCAGCTCGCCAAGTCGGTGGGCGCGCGTGTCGCCGTCACCGCGGGCGGGCCCGAAAAGCTGGCGCGCTGCGCCGAGTTGGGCGCGGACATCCTGATCGACTACCGCGAACAGGATTTCGTCGAGGAGCTGAAGAAGGCCACGGACGGGGCGGGCGCGGACGTCATCCTCGACATCGTCGGCGCGAAGTATCTCGACCGCAATGTGAAGGCCCTGGCCGTCAACGGACGGCTCGCCGTGATCGGTATGCAGGGCGGCGTGAAGGGCGAGCTGAACCTGGGCGCGCTCCTCGTCAAGCGTGCCGCGATCACGGCGACCTCGCTGCGGGGGCGCCCGCTCGGCGAGAAGGCGTCGATCGTCGCCGCCGTACGGGAGCATGTCTGGCCGCTGATCGGTGCCGGGCAGGTGCGGCCGATCGTGGACCGTACGTTCCCGATGTCGGACGCCGCGCAGGCGCACCACGCGCTGGACGCGGGCGACCACATCGGCAAGATCCTGCTGACGCGCCCGTAGATACGCCCGTAGGTACGCGAGTAGGTACGCCCGTAGATAGGCCCGTCGATACGCACCGGTCGGTCTTCGTGGGCCCGCGAAGACCGACCGGATCGCCAGTCCCTGCGGTTCACGGCCAGGGCCGAGAGCAAGGAAAAGCCGCCGCTTGCGGCGGCGGCGACTATTCCTGTGCCGGTTCTGAGCAGTGTGCGACGGCTTCAGAGGTACGGGCCCGACCTGATCGCGCCGTGGCCGCCCGGGTCCTCGCCGTCCTCGTCGTCCTGCGGCGACGCACCGGGCGGCAGCGCCCTGCGCATCTGCTCCAACTGCGCCCGCGCCGCCATCTGCTGGGCGAACAGCGCCGTCTGGATCCCGTGGAAGAGGCCCTCCAGCCAGCCCACCAACTGGGCCTGCGCGATGCGCAGTTCGGCCTCCGAGGGAATGGCCTCGTCGGTGAACGGAAGCGAGAGGCGCTCCAGCTCGTCGACGAGTTCGGGGGCGAGGCCGTCCTCAAGCTCCTTCACCGAACCGGCGTGGATCTCCTTGAGCCGTACCCTGCTCGCCTCGTCCAGAGGAGCCGCCCGCACTTCTTCGAGCAGCTGCTTGATCATGCTGCCGATGCGCATGACCTTCGCCGGCTGTTCGACCATCTCCGTCACCGGGATCTCGCGCGGCTCGTCGTCCCCGTGTCCGCCGCCGAGCGCCATCCCGTCCTGTCCCACCACGAGAACGTGGGGGTTGCTCTCCTGCGACCGTTCGTTCCTCGGCATTTCCATATGTTCATTGTCGCGCACCCGGGTGTCGGCGCGCGGTGGGGCCTGTGGCGGAGCGAATCGCTCTGCCACAGGCCCCCACAGGCCCTCACCGGCCCTCACCGGCTCCGACGCGCCGGGGCCCGGTGTCAGATCGCCGCGCGGCGAGCCAGTGCGCCCCGGGAGCGGGTGACCAGCGCGGCCAGTACCGCCGCGCCGAGCGGGACCACGACGAGCAGCATGCCCAGCGTCTCCCACGGGATGACGACCGGCACGAACGGTGCCGTGGCCTCCTGCATGCCGCCCCAGCCCTCGTCCAGCGCCTGCGCGTACATCTGCTCCTCCGCGCGCCGTTCGGTGAAGCGCAGCCCGATCGCGGGCAGAATCCCCGACGCCGAGCCGAGTACGACACCCATCGCGGCCACCACCCCGCACTGGAAACCGCTCAGTGCCTTGCGGACCCTCGGCGGGGCTCCGACAGCGGCGAGGGTCTTGAGGTCGGGTTCCGCGTCCGCCTGGGCGAGGCCCGTGGCGATACCGGCGGCGCCGATGGTCACAAGACCCGCGAAGACGGCGAGCGCCAGCAGCGTGCTGTCGTTCTCGGGGGTGAAGCCCTTCTCGATGGTCAGCGGGGAATCACTGCCGGTCTTGGCCAGTTCGCTGTTGAGCCGCTGCTCCTGGGCGTCGCTCGGCAGCCGCTCGGTCGAGAAGAAGGAACCGTACGGGACGGTCGTGAAGCCCGCCTTCTCGGCCGCCTTCGGAGGCACGATCATCGTGACGCCGTAGGCGTTTTGGCTGCCGCCGTACTGGTGGGCCGGGATGGACTTGACGGCGCCCGGCGGCTCCTCGCCCTTCATGTCGGCCGCGTCCGCCTCTTCGATGTCGGCCGCCTCGATGAGACGGACGGTGATCGTGCCGTTCGCACCGTCCTTGGGAGCGGGCACGCTCTTGGCGGTCACCGCCCCGCCGCGCGCGCCGCCCTGGTCGGCGGCCTGCCCGGTGTCCTGACCGGCACCCTTGCCGCTGCCGTCGGGGACGATGTTCTGCTTGAGGAAGGACACGGCCCGCCCGTTCGCCAGCGCCTCGCGCGCGTCCGGATCGTCGATCTTCAGCACCTTCAGCAGCCGGTCGTCGCCGATCAGGATCTCGCCGCCGGAGTTGCCGATGCCGTACTCGTCGTGGACGCAGCGCCAGTCCTTGGCGAGCTTGCGGCGCTCGGCCTTGGAGTACTTCTCCGCCGGGTCCTCGCCGGAGGCGTCGTACGCCCACAGGGGGCACTCGTACGCCTTGGGCCGGACGATCTCGTACCGTCCGCAGTCCTCGCCGCCGCCGTAGGCGGAGCAGTTCTTCTTGCCGACCACGACCCGGTCCACATCGGCCCGTACGTCCGTCGGAAGCAGCTTCTGCGTGTTGTCCCGCATCGACGGGACGTCCACGGCGGAGTCCGGGGACAGGATCGCGACCGCCCCGTACGGGAGCAGCGGCTCGTACCGGGCCTCGGACTGGGCGTCCGAGCTGGCCGTGTACGTCGCCACCGCCACCGTGCCCGCGACCGCCGCCAGCACCGCCGCCACCGCGGGAGCCGTACGCCCCCTGTTCCGCACGGCGTCCCGCAGGGCGAGGCGCGGCGAGAGCGGCAGCCAGCGGCCGATCCGGCCGAAGAGGCCCACGAGGGTGGGTGTCAGCGCCACCACACCCAGTTCGGCGAGCGCGCTGCCGCCGCCGACGATCATGGACTGGTCGGAGACCGTCGAGCCGTACAGCGCGGTGCCCGCGCCGAGCACGACGGCGCTCAGGCCCAGGATCGGCAGCACCCGGTTGGCCTTCCGGACCCCGCGCCGGCCGGTGAGCGAGGCGACGACGGTCTGCCGCGACGCGGTCACGGCGGGCACGATCGCGGCCAGCAGGCCGGTGACCACCGCGAGCAGCGCGATGCCCAGCAGTTCCAGCGGCCGGATGTCGAAGCCGCCGAAGCGCTTGCCGAGCACGTCTTCGAGGACGGGCCGGAGCGCGAAGGTCAGGCCCATGCCCAGGGCCGTGCCGACCACGGCGGCCACCGCGCCGATCACCAGTCCGCCGCTGAGGACGATGGCCCTGATGTGGTGCCGGTCGCCGCCGTTGGCGCCGACCAGACCGAGCTGGCGGCGGGAGCGGCGGGCGCCGACGGCGAAGGCGGGGCCCGCCAGCAGGCAGATCTCCAGCATCACGAGGCCGACGACGGTGCTCAGGATGGCCAGCTGGGTGGCGTTGTTGCCGGAGCTGTTGTCCCGCGCCCACTCCTCCTTCTGGTACAGCAGCACGTCCGAGTCCGGCGGCGGGCTGAGCGCGACCGCGCGGGAGGTGACCGTGGCGCCCTTGGTGTTGACCTCCTTGACCATGTTCCACGTGAAACCGGCGTCGCCGGGGACGGTGGTCAGATAGGTGTCGCTCGCGTCCGTGCCGGGCAGCTCCGCTGCCGCCAGTGCCTTGTCGAGCGGGGCGAGCAGGGCGCCGGGAAGGGCGTTGACCTGGGCTTCCTTCAGCTCGTTCGGCAGTTCGTACGCGCCGACGATCCGGTACGTGGTGTCGAGACCGCGCGCGGTGAGCTTCGAGCCGACCCGCAGACCGCTGCTCTCCAGGAACGCGTTGGTCGCGGCGACCTCACCGGGCTTGCCGGGGAACCGGCCGCGGTCGAGGACCATGATGCCCTCGGCCATCGGGTCCGCCGCCTTCAGCTCGCGTACGGAGGTGTTGCGCAGGCCGTGCGCGGTCTTGAGCTTGGCCATGCCGACGGTGTCGACGAGGGACTTCGTGCCGGCCGGGAGGGCCGCCTCGATGTCCGTCTTCCCCTCGGGCCACGGCTCGTTGTCGTAGTTCTTGACCGGCTGGTAGTTGTCGCCCTTGGGGTTCTGCATGATCGCGGCGCCGCCGAGGCCGGGGTCGTTGACGCGGGCGTCCGCCTTCCCCAGCTCGCGGTCCATCTGCTGGGCGGTGGACAGTTCCGAGCTGCGCTGCGTCAGATCGGCGGCGCTCACACCGACGATCGGCAGGGCGAGCATGGCGAGGACGAGGAAGCTGCGTCCCTTGAAGCGCCAGGCGTCACGGCGGGCTATGCGGATCGCGGCGCGCCAGGAGTGGTACCAGTTCCTCACCGTTCGGCCGCCTGGCCCGTGAGGAGCGACTCGGCGTCGCTGCGGATGGTCTGGTCGACGACGGCGCCGTCCCGGAGGAAGACGACCCGGTCGGCCCAGGCCGCGAAGCGCGGCTCGTGCGTGACCAGGACACCGGCCGCGCCCGCGTCGCAGCGGCTGCGCAGCAGGGCGAGGACGGACTCGCCGGTCTCGGAGTCGAGGGCGCCGGTGGGCTCGTCGGCGAGGACGAGGCGGCGGTCGCCGACGAGCGCGCGGGCGATGGCCACGCGCTGCTGCTGGCCGCCGGACATCTCGTCCGGAAAGCGGTCGGCGAGCTGTTCGAGGTCCATCTCGCGCAGCGCGGCGACGGCCTCGCCGCGGGCCTTGCGGGCGGATGTGCCGTCCAGCTCGCGGGGGAGGGCGACGTTCTCGGCGGCGGTGAGGGCCGGGATGAGGTTGTAGTCCTGGAAGACGTAACCGATGCTGCGGCGGCGCAGCGCGGCTATCTCCTTGCGGCCCGCGGTGGTGAGGTCGGTGTTCTCGACGATCACCTGGCCGGACGTGGGGGTGTCGAGCCCGCCGGCGATGGTGAGCAGCGTGGACTTGCCCGAGCCGGACGGGCCCATGACGGCGACGAGTTCGCCGGGGAACACGTCGAGGTTGATCCCGCGCAGGGCGTGGACCTCGGTGGCGCCACTGCCGTGGACGCGGGTCAGGTCCTTGAGCTGGAGCACAGGATGCGATGCCTGGTCAGGCATGGGTGGATCCCCCTTGAGAATGGATCTGGTACGTGGGGTCTGTGGTGCGGATTTGGTTCGTCGGTGATGCGTTCGCAGCGCGAGCGGGCTTCGCGACGGCGGGTGTCGGTCGCGTCAGCGGGCCTTGGGGCGGCCGAGGCCGGCCCGTGGGGCGGACTTGCCCGGCTCCCCCGCCCCCGCCCCTGTCGGACGCCGATCGGCGTCCCGCTCCTCCCCGTCCTGCCTCTTCCGCTGCTTCTCCTTCTCAGCCGCCATCAGCGAGAGCCGGACGAGCCTGGCCTCGCAGTGGTCGAGCCAGCGCGCCTCGGCCTCGGTCTGGAAGATGAGCTGTTCGAGGACGAGCAGCCACGCCACGTCGTCCCGGTTGTCCGGGGAGACGTCGGTGGCCTGGGCCTTGAGCCGGGTGTAGTCCTGCATCGCCTGCACCGTGTGGTGGCGCTGGGACTGGATCACTTCCCGGATGTCGACACCGGGGGCGCCTACGGCCATCGCGAGCTTTATGGCGAGTTCGTCGCGCGGCGGACTGCGCCGGTCGACCGGTGAGCGGAACCAGTTCCGCAACTCCTCACGACCGGCGTCCGTGATCACGTAGAGCGCGTGGCCGGCCTCGTCCTCACCGTCCTGGACGACCATGCCGTCGCGCTCCAGACGGTTCAGCGTCGTATAGACCTGGCCGACGTTCAGGGGCCAGGTGGCGCCGGTACGGGATTCGAACTCCGTACGGAGCTGAGAGCCGTAGCGCGGTCCCGGTTCGAGGAGGGCCAGTAGGCCGTGGCGGATCGACATACTCAGTATGTATACCGAGTATGGCCTTCGCGGCAAGGGCCTTGAGAGGGACGTCGCGCGTCAGTCCTAAGGGGGACGTAAGGGCGTCGCGAGATGTACGAGGGCGATAAAGGTGCAGCTCAGAGCTGGTTCCGGAGTCGGTGTGCGGGGCTTCGCGGGTCAGCGTCGACGGAGTCGTACGCCCAGAAATCCGATCCCTAGTCCCATCAGCGCCATACCGATGCCGAGGGTCAGCGCCGGGACGGCGCGGGCGACCGGCTGGGGGACGGCCTGGCTGGTCTGCTCCTGCGCGGAGGCGTCCTGAGGGGACGTAGGGGGCGAAAGGGGCGTGTCCGCCGAGGCTTCCGAGTCGTCCGTCAGGTCCACGTCGTCGTCGCCGTCACTCTCGTCGCGGCGGTCGGGCTCCGGCTCGGGTTCCGTCTTCGGATCCTTCTTCCCCTCGTGCTTCTTCTCCTTCTTCGGCGCGGCGGAGCGTGACGCGGAAGTGGTGGCGGACGGCGAAGCGGAACCGGACGGTGTCATTCCGTTCGTACGCGGGGAGGTCGGCGTCGGTGACGGCGCTCCGTCCGCGGACCCCTCGACGGACTCCGGCTCCGAGACCTCGGGACTCGGGGACGTCCGGCCCGGCCGCGGCCGTCCCTGCCCGGCCTGGTTCCCCGCCAGCGAGGAGGTCGCGCTCGGGGTGGTGCGCGACGGGCCGGCACGTGGCGGCTCGCGCTCCTCGGCGTACGCGAGGGGCGCGGCGGTCAGTAAGAGGGAGGCGAGCGTGCCCGCGAGCGTGCAGGAGGTGCGGAGCCGTGCGTGGAGCCGTGACGTCACAGACTCAGCGTCACATGTGGTGACAGAAGCGGCATCTCGGCGACGACCGGGCGCAACGGCCGCCGTACACTCCCGCGATCACGCGCCGATCACGCGCCGGCCCATCACGCGCCGATCACGCGCCGACGGGACCCAAACCGCCCGGACCCGCGCCGTCCGAACCGGCGGCGCCGCCCGGACCTTCGCCGGCCACCGCGGCCCGCAGAGCTACTCCGGGTTGCCCGTCGAGATCTTCAGCTCGAACTCCTGGTCCTTGGGCAGCACCGCCGCGCCCTGGCGCGGGAACTGGTCGACCACGATGTCCTCCGCCTGCGTGGGGTCGTTGACGTCGGTCTCCGTCCACGTCCACCCCGCGGACCGCAGGCACTCCTTGACGGAGAGGATGTCCTTGTAGCGCAGGTCGGGTGCCTGGACCTTCTTCGGGTCGACACCGTCCTCGTACGCGTCCGAGCACTTCTCCTTGTCGATGGTCCGGTTGCGCTCGGGCGGCCGGTGTCCCTCCACCGCGGAGCCGCTGGGCTTGGCCTCCGAACCGCCCTCCCCCGCGTCGTCGCCCTGCGTCAGCGCGAACGTCAGACCGCCGATCGCCGCGATCGCGACGACGATCGAGCCGATGATCACCGGCATGTTCCGCTTGCTGCCCCCGCCCCCGCCACCGTGGGGCCCCATCGGCTGCTGCGGCGACATCGGGTACGTGGGCGCCGGTGTCTGGTAGCCCTGGTTGTGCTGCGGCGGGTAGCCGTACGTGGGCGGCGGCGTCTGCATCGGTGCCTGGCCCTGCATCGCCGGTGTCGGCGGGCCGTACGCCCCCGGCTGGTACGGCGTCTGCATACCGGCCTGCGGCGCCGGCGTCCCCTGGTCCACCGGCGGGAAGACCGCCGAGCCCACGCCCGCGCCGCTCGTCGACGGGGCGCCCTGCACGATCACCGGCGCGCCGGTCTGGCCCTGCGGAAGCACCCGCGCGCACTCGTCGCGCATCGCGGCGGCGCTCGGGAACCGCTCGTTCGGGTTCTTCTTCAGCGCCCGCGCGACCAGCGCGTCCATCGCGGGTGTGATCGAGCGGTTGATGGAGGAGGGCGCGACCGGCTCCTCCTGCACATGCGCGTACGCGATCGCCAGCGGCGAGTCCGCCTCGAACGGCAGCCGCCCCGTCAGCAGTTGGAAGAGCATGATGCCGACCGAGTACAGGTCGGAGCGGGCGTCGACACCGCGCCCCAGCGCCTGCTCGGGGGAGAGGTACTGCGGTGTGCCGACGACCATGCCGGTCTGCGTCATCGACGTGACGCCGGACTGCATGGCCCGCGCGATGCCGAAGTCCATCACCTTGACGACGCCGCGCTTGGTCATCATCACGTTGCCGGGCTTGATGTCGCGGTGCACCAGACCCATCTCGTGGCTGGTCTCCAGCGCGGCGAGCACGTCCGCCGTCACCTTCAGCGCGCGGTCTGCGGGCATCGCGCCGTAACTCTGGATGTCGGACTGGAGCACCGAGCCGAGCGGCTGGCCCTCCACGTACTCCATGACGATGTACGGCATGAGCGAGCCGTCCAGCTCGTCCTCACCCGTGTCGAAGACCGAGACGATGTTGGTGTGCGACAGCTTCGCGACGGCCTGCGCCTCGCGCCGGAAGCGCTCGCGGAAGGACTGCTCACGGCCGAGTTCGGTGTGGAGCGTCTTGATCGCGACCTGCCGGTCGAGCGCCGCGTCGTACGCGAGATAGACGGACGCCATGCCGCCCTCGCCGAGAAGGTCACGAAGCTGATACCGGCCGCCCGCGACCGAACCGCCCGCGTAGCGGCCCTGTGCGCCGTCGTGGCTCATGACTGTGCTTCCCCCTCGGCACGGCGACGCGGTGATGTCAGTGGCTTCGCGCTGATCCGCACCCGCACTCGCGTGATCCCGTGATCCCGTATTTACGGGCCAAGTCTGCCGCAGGGCAGTGACACGTCAAGCCAGGTGCCCGTTCCGTGACCCTACGCACAACAAGCGTCTCGGAAGCGTTACAGGAAAAGCATGGGACGAGCATGGAATTTGCGCGCGTGCGGCCGTACCGGGTTTGATGACCGGTCCATCTCCAATTGGCGTGCCGCGCGAAGGCTGTAGCGTGACCGGCACAGCGTCACCCAGGATCCGTACCGGCTCCTGGACCCGTGACTTCCCCCATCCATCCCAGGCACCACCGCGCCCCCGCGCACGCGGGCGGCACGCGGACAGAAACGACGGCGAGGACTGATGGCACCCGAACCCGAAGCAGACAGCGGCGGAGTGTCCGATGCCGCTGACTCGTGGGGCGTCGGCGGGCTGGTCGGAGACGGCCGCTACCGGATGACGTACCGCCTCGGCCGGGGCGGTATGGCGGAGGTGTACGCGGCGGAGGACGTCCGGCTCGGCCGTACCGTGGCGGTGAAACTGCTGCGGGCCGACCTCGCCGAGGACCCGGTCTCCAAGGCGCGCTTCACCCGCGAGGCCCAGTCGGTGGCCGGCCTCAACCACCATGCCGTGGTGGCGGTGTACGACTCCGGTGAGGATGTCGTGAACGGCCAGACCGTGCCGTACATCGTCATGGAGCTGGTCGAGGGCCGCACGATCCGCGATCTGCTGCTCAACGCCGAAGCGCCGCCGCCCGAGCAGGCGTTGATCATCGTCTCGGGTGTGCTCGAAGCGCTCGCGTACTCGCACCAGCACGGCATCGTGCACCGTGACATCAAGCCCGCGAACGTGATCATCACGCACGGCGGCGCGGTCAAGGTCATGGACTTCGGCATCGCGCGCGCCCTGCACGGCGCGCAGTCGACCATGACGCAGACCGGCATGGTCATGGGCACGCCGCAGTACCTCTCCCCCGAGCAGGCGCTCGGCAAGGCCGTCGACCACCGGTCCGACCTGTACGCCACGGGCTGTCTGCTCTACGAACTCCTGTCGCTGCGCCCGCCGTTCACCGGTGAGACGCCGCTGTCCGTCGTGTACCAGCATGTCCAGGACATCCCCGTCCCGCCGTCCGAGGTCTCGGACGTGGTGCCGCCGGAGCTGGACGGGCTGGTCATGCGCTCGCTCGCGAAGGACCCGGACGACCGGTTCCAGAGCGCCGAGGAGATGCGCGGTCTCGTCCAGTACGGCATGCAGATGCTCCAGCAGCAGGGCAGCCACGTCGGCACCTGGAACACCGGGCCCGTCGACCTGCACGAGGGCGGCACCCCGGCGATGGGCACCGCCGCGACGACCGCGCTCGGTCACCCGCCGCACAGCGACACCGCGCAGCGCCCGCTGCTGCCGCCGCAGAACCCGAACGACGGCGGTTACGACGGCGGCCACCACGGCGGCGACGGGCGCGGCGGCCGGGGCAAGATGTGGCTCTTCGCGCTGTTCGCCGTGGTCGCGATCCTGGCGGGCGCCGCGTACGCGGTGAACAACATGACCGGCACCACCGACGGGAACAAGCAGGACGAGAAGACCTCGCAGAGCCCGTCCAGCACCCCGAGCGACAAGCCGTCGAAGTCGGACGAGGAGTCCGCGCCGACCGAGGACGACCAGGACACCTCCACGGGCGGCAACCAGCAGCCGGAGTACCCGTCGGACGACGATTCCCCGAGCGAGCGGCCGTCGGAGTCGGACGAGCCGTCGAATCCGCCGTCCTCGACCGACCCGGGCGACGACGAGGGGACGACGGACGGTGGCAGCGGCGATCCGTCGTCGGATCCCACGCCGTCGGGCGACACGGGCGACCCGGAGGGCGGGACGAACGAGGGCGGGACCACGGAGGGCAACACGGGGACGCCGGGCGGCGCCGCGGGCGACCCGGGCGGGGGAGTCGTCGAGGGTACGGCGGCCGGCGCGGGAAGCCAGCGCTGACCGTCCGACGAGCGGCCGGGGCGGCGCCCCGGTCCCCGCGGCCTCGCGGTCACCCCGCGAAGGCCTCGCACACCTCTTCGTACCTCCGCGTCCACCACACCGCCAGGGCCGACACCGCGGGGAACTGCGGGTCGGCCCTTCGGTCGTCCAGCTGGTAGCGCCAGCGCAGTATCCAGAAGTCGTTCAGCCGCTCCCACCACACCCGGTGGACGGCGGAGGCCAGTTCGGCGGCGTCGGCCCCGGACACGAGCCGGTAGGCGCGCGCGTACGCCCGTACCTTCTCCAGGTCCAGCTCTCCTGACGGCCGTACGAAGAAGATCGCCGCCGCCCGGACCGCCTCTTCGGCGCGGGGCTGGACGGAGAGGCGGTCCCAGTCGACGATCGCGACGGGCTCGGTGCCCCGGTAGAGCAGATTCAGCGGATGGAAGTCGCCGTGCACCCAGCCGGTGGCCGCCTCGGCGGCCGGGGGCGGCCGGTGGTGGGCGTGCCGCTCCAGGAGGGTGCGGCGCTCGCGCAGCCGGTGTTCGGCGAGGGAGTCGAAGCCGTCGCGCGGGGTGCGCGAGCGGGCCAGGGCGAGTAACTCGTCGATGAGCGCGAAGGTGTCGGCCGGGTCGGCGGAGTCGTACGCCCCGTCGTACGCGAGGCGGTCCGTCCGGTCCGTCGCCGACTCCATGACCTGTCCCAGACAGGTGTGTACGGCTCCGAGGAGCCACCCGAGCCGCCGCGACGCGGCGGGCGTGAGCTGGGCGCCGGTGCGGTGGCGGCCGTCGATCCAGGGGTGGAGCGCGTAGCAGTGGCCGTCGACGACGGCGACGGTGCCGCCGTCGGTGTCCCGGACGGGCGGTGCGACGGGCACCCCGAGCGCCTGGAGGCGGCGGGTGGCGCGGTGCTGGCGGGCGATGGACTCGCGGTCGCCGTCGAGATGGTGCTTGAGGAAATAGGTGCCACGGGTGGTGGTGAGCCGGTACCCCCGGTTCAGCAGACCCTGGGCGACCGGCCGGCAGGCCAGGGGCTCGCCGCCGTGGTCGTAGCGTCGGAGCAGGTCACCGAGCGGCAGAAGGCCGAAGGGGAGGTCCACCACGGGTGGAGCGGTCGCGACATAGGGCATGGTCGCGGTCGTTGCAGATGAGCACGGCACCCTTCAAATGATAGATCACGCAGCGTGGCGATCGTGTCGCTGTCCGCTCCGGCCGTCACCACGGCCGCCGCTCGCGCTCGCGCTGCCGCTCAGCTCGGCCGGCTGCCGGGCCGGGTGCCCGTCGGCCCCCGCGGTCGAGTACTCAAGGACGTGCACCGTCACGAACTGCGGCGTCAGGCTCATGTAGACGGGCTCGAACGGCTCTCCGTCGACATGGTGCGGACCCGGCCCGAACAGCGCCAGCTCGTCCGTCGTCGGCCTGATCATGCTCGCGGTGCCGGTGAACTGGACCGACCAGAGATCGGGCTCGCCGGTGTTGAAGTTGTCGGCGCCGTACGCGACCACGCTGCCGCTGCACGCGCGGTGGTACCCCATGCCGCGGTGCAGGCGCAGGACCACGTTCTCGTCCTTGACGATGTGCCGGGCGGGGGCCACGAAGGGCATCGCCCGCATGCTGGTGGCCACCCGCCCGTACCGGACTCGGCCGAGGAGGTCGATCGCGCGCAGATCATCGGTGGACATGCCATCCACTCTCTGTCACCGATCGTCGACGGAACAGAGCAGCCCGCCCCGGAAGAAGGGGACCTTGGTCCTTGCCGGGCCTTCGGGGAACTCGGGCCGGGAAGGGCCCTTCGACAGGTTTCAGCGCCGTGCGCACCGCCCCCCACGGTCGCTCAGCGCTGCTCGGCCTGGATCCTCGCCACGTACGCGGCGGCCTGTGAGCGCCGTTCCATCCCCAGTTTGGACAGCAGGCTGGAGACGTAATTCTTGATCGTCTTCTCGGCGAGATGCAGCCGCTCGCCGATCGCGCGGTTGGTCAGTCCCTCGCCGATGAGATCCAGGATCTTGCGCTCCTGGTCGGTGAGGTTCGCGAGCTTGTCGTCGCCCTTGGGGGTGTTGCCCTCGCGCAGCCGCTGGAGCACCCGCGCCGTCGCGACCGGGTCCAGCAGGGAGCGGCCGGCCGCCACGTCCCGTACGGCGGTCAGCAATTCGTCGCCGCGGATCGCCTTGAGCACGTAACCCGAGGCGCCCGCCATGATCGCGTCGAACAGCGCCTCGTCGTCCGAGAACGAGGTGAGCATCAGACACTTGATGCCCTCGTCCCTGGAACGGATCTCGCGGCACACCTCGACCCCGCTGCCGTCCGGCAGCCGTACATCCAGCACCGCGACGTCCGGCCGGGTCGCCGGGATCCTGGTCAGCGCGTCCGCGGCCGTACCCGCCTCGCCCACGACCTCGATGTCGTCCTCGACGGCGAGCAACTCGTGCACACCCCGGCGCACGACCTCATGGTCGTCCAGCAGAAATACGGTGATTTTTCCCTTTTCAGGCACGAGATCAGTCAAACACACTTCCCCCTATCCCCGTCGTGGGCCGTCGGGATAACGTGCCGTTGTTCCGGCGGCCTGCAAGGCTGTGACCAGTGGTTGTCCCCGACTTTTGCGATTTACTTGGAAATCCAAGCAAAATCGCAGGTCAATAGGGGTTTCGCAGGAATGCGACCCACTGGGTAACGTGCCTGTGACAGGGCGCTCGCCGGGGCACCTGTCACGCCTGTCCCGGCCGGGCCGCACCCACCCCGTGCACGCGTCCGGAAGCAGGCGAGCCGCACTGGTTCCCGGCGGATCCCGGGGACCGGACCGACGGAGGAGCACGCACGTGACCGTGGAGAGCACTGCCGCCGCGCGAAAGCCGCGACGTAGCAGCGGCACCAAGCGCGCCGGCGCCAAGACGGCGTCGCAGCCGAAGGCTTCCGAGCCCCAGCTCGTACAGCTGCTGACGCCCGAGGGCGAGCGCGTCAAGAACGACGAGTACGACGGCTACGTAGCCGACATCACCCCCGAATCTCTGCGCGGGCTCTACCGCGACATGGTCCTCACGCGCCGTTTCGACGCCGAGGCCACGTCCCTCCAGCGCCAGGGCGAGCTGGGCCTGTGGGCCTCGCTGCTCGGCCAGGAGGCCGCCCAGATCGGCTCGGGCCGCGCGCTGCGCGACGACGACTACGTCTTCCCGACGTACCGGGAGCACGGCGTCGCCTGGTGCCGGGGCGTCGACCCGACGAATCTGCTCGGGATGTTCCGCGGTGTGAACCACGGCGGCTGGGACCCGAAGACCAACAACTTCCACCTCTACACGATCGTCATCGGCTCGCAGACGCTGCACGCCGCCGGCTACGCGATGGGCGTGACCAAGGACGGCGCGGACTCGGCCGTCATCGCCTACTTCGGCGACGGCGCGTCCAGCCAGGGCGACGTCGCGGAGGCGTTCACCTTTTCGGCCGTGTACAACGCGCCGGTCGTCTTCTTCTGCCAGAACAACCAGTGGGCGATCTCCGAGCCCACCGAGAAGCAGATGCGCGTGCCGCTCTACCAGCGCGCGCAGGGCTTCGGCTTCCCCGGCGTCCGCGTCGACGGCAACGACGTACTGGCCTGCCTCGCCGTGACGCGCGCCGCGCTGGAGCGTGCCCGCACCGGTCAGGGCCCGATGCTCGTGGAGGCCTTCACCTATCGGATGGGCGCGCACACCACCTCCGACGACCCGACGAAGTACCGGGCGGACGAGGAGCGCGAGGCGTGGGAGGCGAAGGACCCGATCCTGCGGCTGCGCGCCTATCTGGAGCGGGAGTCGGTCGCCGACGAGGCGTTCTTCACCGCCCTGGAGGAGGAGAGCGAGGCGCTCGGCAGGCGCGTGCGGGAGGCGGTGCGGGCGATGCCCGACCCGGACCACATGGCGATCTTCGACCATGTCTACGCGGACGGGCACGCGCTCGTCGACGAGGAGCGGGCGCAGTTCGCGGCGTACGAGGCGTCGTTCTCCGACGGCACGCACGCCGCTGAGGAGGGCAAGTAGCCATGACCGTACAGAAACTCCCCCTCGCGAAGGCGATCAACGAGTCGTTGCGCGTGGCCCTCGACACCGACCCCAAGGTCCTGATCATGGGCGAGGACGTCGGCAAGCTCGGCGGCGTCTTCCGGGTCACCGACGGTCTCCAGAAGGACTTCGGCGAGAGCCGGGTCATCGACACCCCGCTCGCCGAGTCGGGCATCGTCGGGACCGCGATCGGCCTCGCGCTGCGCGGCTACCGGCCCGTCGTGGAGATCCAGTTCGACGGCTTCGTCTTCCCCGCGTACGACCAGATCGTCACGCAGCTCGCGAAGATGCACGCCCGCGCGCTCGGCAAGATCAAGATGCCGGTCGTCATCCGTATTCCGTACGGCGGCGGCATCGGCGCCGTCGAGCACCACTCGGAGTCGCCGGAAGCCCTGTTCGCGCATGTCGCGGGGTTGAAGATCGTCTCGCCGTCGACGTCCGCGGACGGCTACTGGATGATGCAGCAGGCCATCCAGAGCGACGACCCGGTCATCTTCTTCGAGCCCAAGCGGCGCTACTGGGACAAGAGCGAGGTCGACACCGAGGCCATCCCGGGCCCGCTGCACAAGGCGCGGGTCACCCGGACCGGCACGGACCTGACGCTCGCGGCGTACGGGCCGATGGTGAAGGTCTGCCTGGAGGCGGCAGCCGCCGCGGCCGAGGAGGGCAAGTCGGTGGAGGTGCTCGATCTCCGCTCGATGTCCCCGATCGACTTCGACACGATCCAGACGTCGGTGGAGAAGACGCGCCGGCTGGTCGTGGTCCACGAGGCACCGGTGTTCTACGGCTCCGGCGCGGAGATCGCCGCCCGGATCACGGAGCGCTCCTTCTACCACCTGGAGGCTCCGGTGCTGCGGGTCGGCGGCTTCCACGCCCCGTATCCCCCGGCACGCCTGGAGGAGGAGTACCTTCCGGGCCTGGACCGAGTGCTCGACGCCGTCGACCGCTCGCTCGCGTACTGAGGAGTGCCGTGACCATGACTGCTGACACTTCTACCCGCTATCGAGAGTTCAAGATGCCCGACGTGGGCGAGGGACTCACCGAGGCCGAGATCCTCAAGTGGTACGTACAGCCGGGCGACACCGTCGTCGACGGCCAGGTGGTGTGCGAGGTGGAGACGGCGAAGGCGGCCGTCGAACTGCCCATCCCCTACGACGGGGTGGTGCACGCGCTGCGCTTCGAGGAGGGCACGACCGTCGACGTCGGCGCGTCGATCATCACGGTGGACGTGGCGCCGGGGTCTCCTGCGGAGGAGGCGCCCGCGCCCGCCCCTGCTCCCGCTGCGGCTCCCGCTCCTGAGCCCGAGGCCGCCGAGCCGAAGGGGCGCCAGCCGGTGCTCGTGGGCTACGGCGTCTCGGAGGCGTCCACGAAGCGGCGTCCGCGCAAGGGGGCGTCGTCGGTCCCCGAGCAGGGCGTCGCGGCTGCGGCGATCCAGGCGGAGATGAACGGGGTGGCATCGCCTCCCGCGGCCGAGGGCCTGTCCCGTCCGCTGGCGAAGCCGCCGGTACGCAAGCTCGCCAAGGACCTCGGCGTCGACCTGGCGACGATCACGCCCACGGGCCCGGACGGGATCATCACCCGCGAGGACGTGCACGCGGCGACGGCGCCTTCACCGGAGGCCGCCGCCCCGGTGGCGGCTCCGGCGCCCGCCCCGGCCGTGACCGCTCCGGCCGGCCGGGAGACCCGTATCCCCGTGAAGGGCGTACGGAAGGCCACGGCGGCGGCGATGGTGGGCAGCGCGTTCACCGCGCCGCACGTCACGGAGTTCGTGACGGTCGACGTGACGCGCACCATGAGGCTGGTGGACGAGCTCAAGTCCGACAAGGACATGGCGGGTGTACGGGTCAACCCGCTGCTGCTCGTCGCCAAGGCGCTCCTGGTCGCCGTCAAGCGGCACCCCGAGGTCAACGCCACCTGGGACGAGGCCGCCCAGGAGATCGTGGTCAAGCACTACGTCAACCTCGGCATCGCGGCGGCCACGCCGCGCGGCCTGCTCGTCCCGAACATCAAGGACGCGCACGACAAGACCCTGCCCCAACTCGCCGAGTCCCTGGGCGAACTGGTGTCCACGGCCCGCGAGGGCCGGACGACCCCGGCGGCCATGCAGGGCGGCACGGTGACGATCACCAACGTCGGCGTCTTCGGCGTCGACACGGGCACGCCCATCCTCAACCCGGGCGAGTCCGCGATCCTGGCGGTCGGCGCCATCAAGCCCCAGCCCTGGGTCCACAAGGGCAAGGTGAAGCCCCGCCAGGTCACCACCCTGGCGCTGTCGTTCGACCACCGCCTGGTGGACGGCGAGTTGGGCTCCAAGGTCCTCGCGGACATCGCGGCGATCCTGGAACAGCCGAAGCGACTGATCACCTGGGGCTGACGGCTCACGCGACGACCGGAAGGGTCGCAACTCCGCACGGAGTTGCGACCCTTTCGCTTCTACGCGCCCCTGATGGTCACGGAGCGGAGCGGGTATATCTGTTTCGGTGACCGACCGCAGTCGGCCGGTCAGGGACCGAGGGGAGACGTTCATGGGTGAGCACGGTGACGGCAAGGGCGGCACAGAAGGGGACCAGAAGCAGACACCGAAGGAGTCGGACGGTCAGTGGACCAGGCCCGTGCCGCCCAAGAAGTGACCGACGGCTACACGCGGTTGCTGGCGGGGCTGACCAAGTCCGGCGCGCTGGCCGAGGATTGGCGAGGCGCGTTCGAGCGCGCCCCGCGTGCGGAGTTCGTGCCGGAGACGGTATGGGCACCGGACGACACGTCCCCGACCGGCCACCGGCGGATCACCCGCGCCGCCGAGCCCGATGCGTGGCGGGCACTGGTCGACGCCGACGGGGTGGTCGTCACACAACTGGACGACGGCGCCCACGACGGCCCCGGCGTCCCCACGTCGTCCGCCTCCAAGCCCTCCCTGGTGGCGGTGATGCTGCGGCATCTGGATGTCGCCGCCGGCGCCCGCGTGCTCGACATCGGCACGGGCACGGGCTGGACAAGCGCCCTGCTGACGGCCCGGCTCGGCGACCGGGCCGTCACCACGGTGGAGGTCGACCCGCGCGTCTCCGCACAGGCCGCGCACCGCCTGAAGGACGCGGGGCTCCCGCCCGCGCGACTGGTCGTCGGCGACGGCCTGGCGGGCTGGCCCAAGGGCGCGCCGTACGACCACATCCACTCCACGGCGGCCGTCCGCCGCGTGCCCCGCACCTGGATCGGACAGACCCGCACGGGCGCGACCCTCGTGACACCGTGGGGCACGCCGTACGCCAACGCGGGCCTGCTGCGCCTGGTCCGGGGCGAGCCCGGCGCCCCCTCGTACGGCCGCTTCGTGGACAACGTCAGCTTCATGTGGATGCGCGCCCAGCGCCCCCACACGGTGACGCTCCCACCCACGGAACCGGACCTGCTCGGCCCCTCCGCGATGGACCCGGACCTGGCGGTGTCGAACGTGGACGTGGCGTTCACGATCGGCCTCCACGTCCCGGACGCGCGCTACGTCCACACCTGGGACGCCGCGAACCCGTCCGCCACCTACCGGATCATCCTCTCGGACGGCAACGGCTCCTGGGCGTCGGTGCGTTACGAGTCCTGGGACGCCCCGGACGCGGTCCGCCAATGGGGCACCCGCCGCCTCTGGGACGAGATCACCACGGCCCAATCCTGGTGGCAGGACCACGCCCGCCCACCCCTGACCCGCTTCGGCCTGACGGTGACGGCCCGGGGACGCCAGGAGGCATGGCTGGACGAACCGTCACACACGATCGGCCCGCCTCGACAGGGGACGCCTTCCGGCGCCGCCGGGGAGCCCTGGATATGAGCGAGACGCGTCGATCTGTCCGTTCGTGGCATTCAGGGAAGGGGCCCCGCTCAATGCGCGGTCAGGTGGAGGCCGCAGACGCCGCGTAGTGCTGCAAGTAATCACTCAGCAGCGGTTCGAGCTGGGCCAGTTCACCGTCGTTGGCCGCGTGCCAGAGACGGTTCTCGATCCAGAACCGATGGGCGAACTCCTCGAACGACGGCGCACACCACAGGATCGCGGCTCTCTGCTGCTCCGCATCGCCGAGATCGACGTCTGACTCTTCCCCGTCGCGCACTGCCTCGTACTCGTACTCGTAGTTGAAGCCGGAGTGCACCACGAACGCCTCGCCCGACGGGCGGAGGTAGAGGTACCAGATGACGCAGTCCTGCTGATCCCGCAGAAACGGCACGAGGAAGGCACCGGGCTCGACGGGACTGGGCACCGGATTCGAGATATCGGTCCAACAGCCGGTCGCCGAGACCGCGTCCAGCGAGAGGCGCAGATTCGCGCTGGTCTGGAACGTGACGAAATCCTGCGGCAGCGTGAGGCCCCTGGCGGACAGATCCTCGGCCAGTTGGCTGAGCCTCGCGACCTCTTTCGGGATGGGTTCGCCAATGCCCCCGAGCCATTGGAAGGCGCCCGTGAACCGGCTGGAGTCGAGCGGCGGCAGACTCTCGTAGGAGTAGCGCTCGTAGGTGAAACGGCAGGCACGGTACTCGCCGAGGTCGGTGGCGCACCAAGCGGCGTCGAATCGGACCGGAGGCGGGACGGACGCTGACTGCTTACTCATCGGAACCTCCATTGATCACCGCGAATTGATCACAGCGAGTGCACTCGCCGGCGTCAGCATCGCATCGGCCACTGACAATCCCCGCCACGGGCCGGGAGCGGCTGACGGGGCGCGCCGCAGTCCGCCCACAGCGTCTTGTCGCCTTGCGGGACTCCAAGGAGGGCGTTGACCGCGTATCTGGGGCCGGGGGCGTAACTCCCCGGCTCAGGCGCGGCGTTGGCGGGAGGCCTCGTAGAGGATGGCCGTTGCCGCGTTCGAGGCGTTCAGGGAGGTTGCCGAGCCCGACATCGGGATGCTCACCGTGTGGTCGCACAACTCGCGCCAGCCCGCGCTCAGGCCCGTCGTCTCGTTGCCGATCAGCAGCAGCGCCGGCTGGGTCAGGTCGAACTTGTCGGCGTGGGCGTCGCCGTGTTCGTCCGTGCCGATGACCGCGACGGGGCGGCCCTGGGCGCGTTCCTTCGTCAGCCACTGCGCGACCTCGTGGTGCGACGGGCTGCGGACGACGGGGAGGGCGAACAGCGAGCCCGTCGTGGCGCGTACGGCCTTCGGGTCGTAGACGTCCGCCGCGTGGCCGGTGACGATCAGGCCGTCCGCGCCGAAGGCGTCCGCCGAGCGGATGATGCTGCCGATGTTGCCCGGCTGGGTGGGGCGGTCGAACAGCACGCCCAGGAAGGCGTCATGGACGCGGATACGGCTCAGGTCGTCCGGTCGCATCTCGACCACGGCCAGGACCTCGGGTGCGCCGTCGGAGCGTTCGCCGAGTTCGGCGAGGAGTTCGGGGGCCATCGCGACCCGGTCCGTCACGTTGCCGCGCAGCAGCTCCTCGGCCCAGCGCGAGAGCGGGCGGCTCGCGTCGTACAGCAGGGCGCGTACGGTCCAGCCGTGTTCGACGGCCATCGTGATGGGGCGTACGCCCTGGACGAGGAACTCGTTCTGGCGCTTGCGCTTGTTGCGGTTGGCGAGCAGCGCGTGCCACTGCTGGAAGCGGGCGTTGCGGGTTGTGATCCGCTGACCGGCCACCCGTCCCCCTCGATGTCGGTCGACGTCTGACCGAGGAAGGTTACAGGGGGGCGCGCGGGGCTCGGTCCGCCGCGGACGGCGGCTCCGGCGACGACGAAGGCGCGGCCACCATGTGGTGGCCGCGCCTCTTACCGCATCCCGCAGGGGGGTCAGTCGCGCTGGGCGCCGGCCGGGAGCTGGCGGAGCTTCATCGTCTTCGCCGTCGACGCGCCGGAGTAGTAGTCGAGCAGCTTCGCCGCGTCGTTGTAGCGGTCGGTGCCGTTCAGGATGACGCCGACGTGCGTCTTGCCGTTACGGGTGGCCGCGAAGATCAGGCAGGGGCCGGCGGCCGTGCCCGTGCCGGTCTTGACGCCGAACGCGCCGCTGTACGAGCCGAGCAGCTGGTTCGTGTTGTGCCAGGTGTACGTGCGCGTGCCGCCCGTGCTGCTGGTGGCGGACGTCTTGATGGTCGTCGTCTTGACCACCGTGCGCAGCGCGGAGTTCTTCAGCGCGTACTGGGCGATGGTCGCCAGGTCGCGCGGGGTCGTGTAGTTGTTGCCGGCCTGGGAGATGCCGTCGAAGGAGTCGAACTTGGTGTTCTTCAGGCCCAGTTCGGTGGCCTTCGCGTTCATCTTCGAGATGAACGACTTGGTGCGCGCGGCCTCCGTGGAGCCGGTGCCGATCGCGTCCGCGAGGGCGTACGCCGCGTCGCAGCCGGACGGGAGCATCAGGCCGTAGAGGAGCTGGCGGATCGTGACCTTGTCACCGGTGCGCAGGTCCGCGGTGCTCGCGCCCTCGCGGACGACGTAGTCGCGGTAGGACTGCTTGACGGTGACCTTGCGGTTGAGGTCGATGCCCTTGGTGTTCAGCACCACGGCGGCCGTCATGATCTTGGTGGTGCTCGCCATCTGGCGACGGGTGTCCCCCGTCTTGGTGTAGCGCGCCTTGCCGGTGTCGCTGTCCAGCAGGAAGGCGCCCTTCGCCGACAGGGTCGGCAGAGCGGCGGCGGCCTGGGCGGCGGGCGCGGACTCGGTCGCCAGGGCCGCGGGGGCGGCCAGGGCCGTGCCCGTCAGCATCGCGCCGGCGGTGAGGGCTACGACCGTGGAACGGCGAACGTTTCGGACCACGCCCGGGAAGCTGGTTATCAAAGGAAGTCTCCGATGTCGCAATTGCCTTGGTCTGAAGTGAATTGGGGCCCCGTTGGTAAACGGGGGGTCCACAGAAAGACGTGTGAAACGGCGGAATGGATGTGCGACACGCCCGGGAAATCTGCCGTTCCGCGATGTGGACGGGATCCCCGTCGCATCCCTGTTGTATCTAAGCTGTGCGCATGCCTGCCGCCCCCGTCGTCCCCGTGAGACAGCCACCCGCCGCCGACCGTGTCTACAGCCACATCAAACAGGGTGTGCTCGACCGGCACTACCAGGGCGGCACCCTCCTTACGGAGGGCGAACTCGCCGAGGCCGTCGGGGTGTCGCGCACCCCCGTACGCGAGGCGCTGCTCAAGCTGGAGGTCGAGGGGCTGATCAAGCTCTATCCCAAGAAGGGCGCCCTCGTACTCGCCGTCTCCGCGCAGGAGATCGCCGATGTCGTCGAAACGCGCCTGCTGGTCGAGGAGTTCACGGCACGCAAGGCCGTCCCCGCGTCCGCGCCGTTCATCGCGCGCCTGGAGGAACTGGTCGAGGAGCAGCGCCGCCTCGCCGGTGAGGGCGACCTTGCCGCCGTGGCCGTCGCAGACCGGTGCTTCCACGCCGAGATCGTGCGCAACGCGGGCAACGAGATCCTGTCCAAGCTCTACGACCAGCTCAGGGACCGGCAGTTGAGAATGGGCGTCGCCGTCATGGAGGCGCATCCCGAGCGGGTCCGGACCAGCATCACCGAGCACAGCGAACTGCTCGAAGCCATCCGGGCCGGTGACGCCGACGCCGCCGCGCGGTGCGTGCGCGCCCACGTCGGCCGCGTCAAGGTGCTCATCCGGGGTGAGGGCCGGTGAGCGCGCCCTCGGCGGGAGGAAGTTCGGGTCGCGACAGCGCCGGGGCCGGCGGAAGTTCCGGTCGCGACGGTCGCGACGGCCGCGACGGCCGCGACGGCCGGGGCCCCGCCCTCAGCCTGCCCGGTGATCCGCCCGGCGGCCGGCGCGCCGTCGCCGTGTGGAGCATCGGCGTGGCCGTCTACTTCGTCGCCGTCATCTTCCGTACGAGCCTCGGCGTCGCCGGACTCGACGCCGCCGACCGCTTCGACGTCAACGCCTCCGCCCTCTCCACGTTCTCGATCCTCCAACTCCTCGTCTACGCCGGGATGCAGATACCCGTCGGCCTCATGGTCGACCGGCTCGGCACCCGCCGGGTCCTCACCCTCGGCGTGACGCTCTTCACCCTCGGCCAGCTCGGCTTCGCCCTCGCCCCCACCTACGGCATGGCCCTCGCCGCCCGCGCGCTCCTCGGCTGCGGCGACGCGATGACCTTCATCGCCGTACTGCGCCTCGGCGCCCACTGGTTCCCCGCCCGTCAGGGCCCGTTGATCGCGCAGTTCACCGGGCTCTTCGGGATGGCGGGCAATCTGGTCTCCACGCTCGTCATCGCCCGGCTGCTGAGCGACCTCGGCTGGACCACGACCTTCGTCGGCAGTTCCATGGCCGGTGTCGTCGTCCTCGTACTGATGCTGTTCTTCCTCAAGGACCACCCCGAGGGCCACGAGCCGCCCCCGGCCGAGCACGCCGGCGCGACCTATGTACGGAAGCAGATCGCCGAGTCGTGGCGGGAGCCCGGCACCCGGCTGGGGCTCTGGGTGCACTTCACCACCCAGTTCCCCGCCATGGTCTTCCTGCTGCTGTGGGGGCTGCCGTTCCTCGTCGAGGCCCAGGGGCAGTCCCGGGCGACGGCGGGCGATCTGCTGACGCTGATCGTTCTCGTCAACATGGTGATCGGCCTCGTCTACGGGCAGATCATCGCCCGCCACCACGCGGCCAGGGCCCCGCTCGCCCTCGGTACGGTCGGTGTGACCGCGCTCGTGTGGGGATCCACGCTCGCCTACCCCGGCCCGCACGCGCCGATGTGGCTGCTGATCACGCTCTGCGTCGTCCTCGGCGCCTGCGGACCGGCCTCGATGATCGGCTTCGACTTCGCCCGGCCCGCGAACCCGCCGGCCCGTCAGGGCACCGCCTCCGGCATCGTCAATATGGGCGGTTTCATGGCCTCGATGACGACACTGTTCGCGGTCGGCGTGCTGCTCGACGCGACCGGCGGCGACTACCGCGTCGCGTTCTCGTCCGTCTTCGTCCTCGAAGCGCTCGGGGTCACGCAGATCCTGCGGCTGCGGGCGCGCGCGGCACGACGGGAGCGGGAGCGGCTGGTGGCGAGCCGGGTGGAGGCCGTGCACGTACCCGCGTAGCCGCCGCGTCCCCCGCCGGTCCCCCGCCGAGTCTTCGTCGGGCGGCGGGAGCCGCTACGGCGTGACCGCGAACTCCCGCAGGATCGCCGCCGCCAGCTGCGCGTCCCCGTCCGTCTTGATCCGGTCCGGCACGGCGGCGGCCCGTACCCGCCCGCACGCCAGCCGGAAGTACGTCTCCCAGTCCATCACCAGCGTCACCGCGGGACCGAGCGAGGGCGAGCCGTCGATCGTGCCGCGGCCGTCCGCGTCGACCCGGACCGTCCGCAGGAACTCGACGGGGCCGTGCACGTCGAAGACGATCGCCGTGTTCGGCGGCGCGCCCGCGTCCTTCGCGACGACCTTCGGAAGGGCTTCGAGGAGCATGTCGCGCGTGACGAGCGCGCCGGCGGAGTCGAGATTGCCGGGCTTGCTCAGCGTCGTACGCAGATCCTGCTCATGCACCCAGATGTCGAACGCGCGGTTGCGCATGGCGTGTTCGAGCGTCTGCTCGGTGCCGAGCGGGGCACGGACCATGGTGTCGGGCTGGCGGTTCTCATTCCGCAGCTGACGGTTGCGGCGGATGATCGTGTACTCCAGCTCGGAGGTCATCTCCGGGGCGGTGTGGTGGCGCCGTACGTCCACCTGCATCTCCATGTAGCGGGAGATCTCGCTCTGTACGTGGTACAGGTCGCGGGGCAGTGTGTGGATGGGCCGTGGATCCCCGAGCATCTCGGTTTCCAGCCCGATGACGTGCGAGACGATGTCCCGCACCGACCAGCCGGGGCACGGCGTGCGCCGGTTCCACTCACCCTCGACGAGTGGCTGTACCAGCTCGGCTATGGCTTCAATGGAGTGGGACCAGGCATCGGCGTAGGTTTGAAGGCTGGGATGGACGGTCACGGGACCCCTCGACGGTTCTGCGGTTAGCGGGCTGGGCTGCTGGATGCGGGCGGCGGGCTGTGGGCTGCGTGGGAGGTTCGAGAGCCTAAGTTACGCTGCCCGTTGGCACCCCGGCAGTGCTTTCGTGTGACGATCGTAGGCCCGTGTAGAAGGCTCGAATGCCAGGACGGTGGTAGTGTGCGCGCCTCCCTCATCCAGATCGCAGTAGACCCGGACGAATCGGTCAATTCCCGTAGGGAGCGCGCGGCCTCCTTGGTGAGGCAGCAGCGCGGCGCCGATCTGGTGGTCCTGCCGGAGCTGTGGCCGGTGGGCGCTTTCGCTTACGAGTCGTTCGCCGCCGAGGCCGAGACGCTGGACGGTCCGACGTTCCGGGCGATGTCCGAGGCGGCGCGCGACGCGGGCGTCTGGCTGCACGCGGGCTCCCTGGTGGAACGCGCCCCCGAGGCCGTCCTGGACGGCGCCGCCGACCTCTACAACACCGCGCTCGTCATCTCGCCCGACGGCGCCCTCGTGCGCTCGTACCGCAAGATCCACCGCTTCGGTTTCGACAAGGGCGAGGCAACGTTGATGGGCGCGGGCGACGAGTTGGTGACCGTCGCCCTGCCGGATGCGGTGCTGGGCCTCGCCACCTGCTACGACCTGCGCTTCCCCGAGCTGTTCCGGGGGCTGCTCGACGAGGGCGCGCAGGTCTTCGTGGTCCCGGCGGGCTGGCCGGCCCGCCGCCGCGCGCACTGGACCCTGCTGGCCCAGGCGCGCGCGGTGGAGAACCAGGCGTATGTGCTCGCCTGCTCGACCGCCGGTACGCACGCCGGGGTGGAGCAGTCCGGGCACAGCATCGTGGTCGACCCGTGGGGCGAGGTGCTGGCCGAGGCGGGGACGGGCGAGGAGGTCCTGACCGTCGAGTTCGACCCGGCGAGGGTCGCGACGACGCGCGAGCAGTTCCCGGTCCTGAAGGACCGGCTGCTGGGCGTGACCGCGCCCGGCCGCTGACATCCAGCCGCCGACGTCCCACCGTTGACGCCCCGCCGCTGACGCCCCGAGCCCGCCCGCTCAGTCCTCCTCGCGCTCCTTCTCCGCCATCCGGATCACGCACACCGCGACCGCGATCAGCAGCGACGCGTCCGCGTCGTCCCTGAGCACGTCGATGGCGTACGTCTCGCGCACCCGGAACCACCGGCGCGAGACATGCGCCAGCAGTTCGCCGTCGTACTCGATCGCGAACTCGCGGTCCAGGATCCGCCCGCTCACGTCCAGTTCGGTGCCCTCGGCCAGGGCGACGCGGTAGTGGTTGCGCAGCAGCGACAGCCTCTTCTTACGGATGGTGGCCAGCGGCTCACCGTCCCGCTCGATCGTCATCGCGTCCCGCAGGCTGAGCAGCTTCTGACGGAGTGTGACCAGTACGCGCCCCTGAGGGTCCTTCAGCTCCAGGGTGTCGCGCAGCCGTAGCGCCTTTCCGTCCACGAGGAAGGCCTGGCGGCCCTGCTCGTCCTCGATCCAGTAGTCGTCGCCGATGGCGAAGATCTTGTCGCGCACCAAGTACTTCATGCGCCATCCGTACCCACCGGACTGCCGGGGGACGGCGGTACGGCCTCAGCTGTACGCGTACGGGGGACAGAGCCGCCCTTCGCGGCCGGCTCCGCGCGCAGTCCGCGCGCCAGCATCAGGGTCACCGCGACGGAGGCCGCCGCCAGCACCGTGATGCCCGTCGCCGGGGAGGTCCGCTCGGCGACGGCGCCCGCCACGAGCGCGCACACCCCCTGCATCGTGAGCATGCCGGCGGAGTGCAGCCCGAGGGCGTGCCCGCTCAGTTCTTCCGGGGTCAGGGCCATGAGGCGTTCCTGGGAGACGAGGCTCGCCCCGTAGCCGACCGTCGCGAGCGCGACGACGGCGGCGGCGACCGGCACCGACGGGCTCAGGAAGAAGAACAGGTGCGGCACGGCGAGCAGCAACAGCAGCGGGACCGTGAGCCGCGAGCGCAGGCGGCGGGGGACGAACCGGCCGATCAGGATGTCCCCGGTGAGCATGCCCGCCGCACCGGCGGCGAAGAGGAGCCCCGCGTGCTCGGGTGCGTAGGGCACGTACAGGGACTCGCAGCCGACGACCAGACCGTTGGGCACCCACAGCGCCAGATAGACGGTGCGACGGGGCGGGGACGACAGCAGACGCGCGTTGTTGCGCCAGGTCTGGCCGATCGACGCGCGGCCCGCGGCGCGCGGCGGCCTCCTACTGAGGCCGAGCCGCGCGACGCCCGCCGCCACCAGATACAGCGCGGCGCCGGTGAGCAGCGCGCCGCGCGGGGAGAGGAGGGCGACCAGCAGACCGCCGGTCGCGAAGCCGCCGATCTGCATCAGGCCCGAGGACATGTTGATGGTGGACCGGCCGAGCAGATAGCCCTCTTTGGAGAGGATCTCGTTGAGCAGCCCGAGGAGCACCCCGCCGCCGAGCGCGGAGAGCACACCGAGACCGAGCACGATCCCGAGGACCGCCGGCACGGGCAGTCCGGGCAGGGCGGCGGCGGCCATACCGAGGGCGAACAGCAGCGACAGCGTGACCAGGGTGGCGCGCGGGGGCAGCCGGTCGGCCGCCGACAGCAGCATCGTCGCGCCGATCACCTGCGCGAGGGAGGGGCCGAGCATGGCGAGCGCGGAGAGCAGCGGTGAGCCGGTCGCCGTGAAGACGAGCGTGCCCAGCGCGAGCCCGCTGACGGTCTGGGCCGCGACCTTGCCGGCGGAGGTGAGGAAGAGCGGGGTGAACTCCGGTGTGCGGAACAGCTCTTGGTAGGTGCGCATGCGGGGAGTCTCCGAGGCGCCACGGGCGGGACGTTAATGTTTCGCGACAGCGCGAAACATGGGAAGGGCGGGCGGGACATGGGCTGGTGGCAGGTCGACGCGGACACGCTCGCCGGGAGCCGGTTCGTCGTGTCGCCGCTCACCGAGGCGGTGGCGAGCCTGCGCGCGCTGGAGGAGGGCGGGGCCGCGCATCCCGGCGAGCGCGCGTGGCTGGACACCCATCTGCCGGCGTACCGGGCCCGGCAGGCCGCCGACCCGGTCACGGCGCTGCTGGTACGGGCGGCCTTCGGCCGCACCTGGAACGCCGACTTCATCACGCCCACACCCACCGGCCAGACCCTGACCGACCAGACCTTCGAGGACGAGCTGACCCGGATCCGCGACACCCCGCCGGCCACCGTCCGCGCCGATCTGCTGGTCTCCCTCGACGGCCCGCTGCCCGCCCTCCTCGCGGGCCGTGACGACCTCCCGGAGCGGGCGGCCGAGGCCGTGGAGTGGGTGTGGACGGAGACGGTGCTGCCGTACTGGCCACGGCGGCGGCGTCTCATCGAGGCCGATGTCGTCGCGCGTACGACGCAGTTGAGCCGGGGCGGCTGGGCGGCGGCGATGGGTGACATGCGCCGGGGGATGCGCTGGCTCGGCGGCAGCCGCCTCCAGATCTCCACCCGCGCGGACCGGTCGCAGGAGATCCCCGGGGTGCGGCTGATGTTCGTGCCGGTGACGCCGCAGCAGAGCTGGGTGTCGTGGGACGCCGACCGTTACGCCGTGGTGTACCCGTGCGCCGGAGCCCTGGCCGACGAGGGCGCCCGCCCGCCGGTCCCCGAACCCCTGCGCGCCCTGCTCGGCCCCGGCCGGGCCGGGGTGCTCGCCCTGCTCGGCTCCCCGAAGTCCACGACCCAGCTGGTGGCACTGACGGGCCAGGGCCTCGGCTCGGTGGGCCGCCATCTGCGGGTCCTGCTGGACGCGTCCCTGATCGGCCGCCGCCGGTCGGGCCGTTCGGTGCTCTACTTCCGTACGGAGGCGGGCGAGGTCCTGGTCCGCGCGAGCCGCCCCGGGGCCCGCGGGGCATGACCACCGGGCCCCGGAGGGCCGGGCGGGGCGGTACGCGGTAGCCCGTAATCCTGACGTCCGCGGGCTCGGGGGAGCGGCTCTCCGGACTGTTTCGGCCGCCGTGCGCGGGGTGCCGGAGCGTGGTGTCCGACCCGGGTGGCACCCTTGAACCATGAACGACGCGTCCGCAGCCGTGCCCGCCCCCGCGCCCCGCCGCCGTGCCCGTGTCCGTGCCCCCGAGCTGGTCGGCAGGGGCGGCTGGCTCAACACGGGCGGCACCGACCTCACCCTGGCCGACCTGCGCGGACGTATCGTCCTGCTCGATTTTTGGACGTTCTGCTGCATCAACTGTCTGCATGTCCTGGACGAGCTGCGCGAGTTGGAGCAGAAGCACAGCGACACCGTGGTGATCATCGGTGTCCACTCGCCGAAGTTCGTCCACGAGGCCGAGCACGCCGCCGTCGTGGACGCCGTCGAGCGGTACGAGGTGCACCACCCCGTCCTGGACGACCCGGAGCTGGTGACCTGGAAGCAGTACGCGGTACGGGCCTGGCCCACGCTCGTCGTCATCGACCCCGAGGGGTACGTGGTGGCGCAGCACGCGGGCGAGGGGCACGCGCACGCCATCGAGAAGCTGGTCCAGGAGCTGGAGGCCGAGCACGCCGCGAAGGGCACCCTGCGGCGCGGCGACGGGCCCTACGTCGCGCCCGAGCCGGTCGCCACCGACCTGCGCTTCCCCGGCAAGGTGCTCGCGCTGCCCTCGGGGAACTTCCTCGTCTCCGACTCCACCCGGCACCAGCTGGTCGAGCTGGCCGCCGACGGCGAGAGCGTCGTGAGGCGCGTCGGCAACGGTCTGCGGGGCCTCGGGGCGGACGGGCCCGACGCCGCGTTCAACGAGCCGCAGGGGCTCGCCCCGCTGCCCGACGGCCGGATCGCCGTCGCCGACACCGTGAACCACGCGATCCGCGCCTACGATCCCGCCACCGGCGCTGTCGAGACCCTGGCCGGCACCGGCCGGCAGTGGTGGCAGGGCTCACCCACCCAGGGGCCCGCGCTCGACGTGGCGCTGTCCTCGCCGTGGGACGTCGCCTGGTGGCAGGACCGGCTGTGGATCGCGATGGCCGGGGTGCACCAGCTGTGGACGTACGACCCGGCGACCGGCACCGTCGAGGTCGCGGCCGGCACCACCAACGAGGGTCTGGTCGACGGGCCCGCCGCCGAGGCGTGGTTCGCGCAGCCGTCCGGGCTCGCCGCGGCCGGGGACCGGCTGTGGGTGGCCGACTCCGAGACCAGCGCCCTGCGGTACGTGGAGCCGGACGGGAACGGCTTCGTCGTACGGACCGCCGTCGGCACCGGGCTCTTCGACTTCGGCCACCGCGACGGCCCCGCCGGACAGGCCCTGCTCCAGCACCCGCTCGGCGTGACCGCGCTGCCGGACGGCTCGGTGGCCGTGTCGGACACGTACAACCACGCCCTGCGCCGCTACGACCCGGCGACCGGCGAGGTCACGACGCTCGCCACGGATCTGCGGGAGCCTTCCGACGCGGTGCTCGTCGGTGACGACATCGTCGTGGTCGAGTCCGCGCGCCACCGGCTGACCCGGCTGCGGCTGCCCGACGAGGCCGTCCGCGTCGAGTCGGTGGCGCACCGCACGCGGCGCGCCTCGACCGACATCGCGCCGGGCACGCTGCGGCTCGACGTCGTCTTCGAAGCGCCGGGCGGCCAGAAGCTGGACACCCGTTACGGCCCGTCGACCCGGCTGCTGGTCTCCGCCACACCGGCGGAGCTGCTGGCCGAAGGCGCCGGCGCGGGCACGGACCTCGGCCGTGGGCTGGTGGTGGCCGACGGTGTCACCGAGGGCGTGCTGCATGTCTCGGCCATGGCCGCGTCTTGCGACGACGCGCCGGAGATCGAGTACCCCGCGTGCCATGTCCACCAGCAGGACTGGAGCATCCCCGTACGCGTCACGGCGTCGGGCACCGGCCGGCTGGGACTGGTGCTGGCCGGCCTGGACGCGTAGCGGTACGAGGACGCGCAGGGGTACGGCGCCGCGTAGAGGTACGGCGCCGCGCAGGGGTGCGGGGCGCCGGCGGGCCTACCGGTCGCGTTCGATCACCGTCGGCGGTTGTACGACCGCCCGCCGGCGCTTGGCCATGCTCGTGAACGTCGCGATGCCGATGAGGCCGACGGCCATGAGGATCACCCCGACCAGATCGAGGTTGACGCTCTCCGCCTCCCAGTCCGTCGCGAAAGTGAGGATCGCCCCCACCGCGATGAGTGCGATACATCCGCCAACGCCCATGAATCCCGCCTCCTGATACGAATGGTGGCCGTTCGGGGGCCGCTTACGCGGGTACCCGGCCCCGGAACACCCATGCAGGAGAAGGGAATTCAGCTTTCCAGAAACGCCGTCAGCGCGTTCGCGAGGAGGAACGGGTCGTCGGCGCCGCACAGTTCGCGGGCGCTGTGCATGGAGACGATGGCCGCGCCGATGTCGACGGTCTTGATGCCGTGCCGGGCCGCCGTGATCGGGCCGATGGTCGTGCCGCAGGGCATCGAGTTGTTCGAGACGAACGACTGCCACGGCACCCCGGCCCGCTCGCACGCCGCCGCGAACACCGCGCGCCCGCCGCCGTCCGTCGAGTACCGCATGTTGACGTTGACCTTGAGGATCGGCCCGCCGTTGATCCGCGGGTGGTGCGTCGGGTCGTGGCGCTCCGCGTAGTTGGGGTGCACGGCGTGCCCGGTGTCGGAGGAGAGGCAGACCGTGCCCGCCAGCGCCCGCGCCCGGTCCTCGTAGGAGCCGCCGCGTGCCAGCACCGAACGCTCCATCACCGTGCCGAGCAGCGGTCCGTCGGCGCCCGTGTCGGACTGGGAGCCGCTCTCCTCGTGGTCGAAGGCGGCGAGGACCGGGATGTACGGCAGGGCCGTATCCGAGTCGGCGGCCCCGGCGACGGCGGCCAGCGCGGCCGTACCGGCGTGCACCGACAGCAGGTTGTCCATGCGCGGCCCGGCCACCAGGTCGAAGTCACGCCCGAGGCGGGCGGGCGGCTCGACGGAGTGCGGCATCAGGTCCCAGCCGGTGACGTCGGCCGCGTCGACCCCGGCCTCCTCGGCGACGAAGCGGATCAGATCGCCCTCCTCGGCCTCGCCGAGGCCCCAGACGGGCTGCATGTGCCGCTGCGGGTTGAGCTTCAGACCGTCGGTGTTGACTCCCCGGTCCAGATGGACGGCGAGCTGCGGCACCCGCAGCAGCGGCCGGTCCACGTTGACCAGGCGGTGGCTGCCGTCCCGCAGGGTGAGCCGGCCGGCCAGCCCCAGGTCCCGGTCCAGCCAGGTGTTGAGCAGCGGCCCGCCGTACACCTCGACGGCGACCTGTCGCCAGCCGTACGCGCCGGTGTCGGGCAGCGGCTTCACCCGGAGGTTGGGGGAGTCGGTGTGCGCGCCGACGATCCGGAACGGGGTGTGCGGCTCGGCTCCCTCGGGGACGTACCAGGCGATGAGCGCCCCGCCGCGCAGGATGTACTTGCCGCCGGTGGTCCCCTCCCACGCGTCCGTCTCCCGGACCTGCCGGAAGCCGGCCTTCTCCAGGCGCTCGGCCGCGTTCGCCACCGCGTGGTACGGCGTGGGGCTGGCGGCGAGGAAGGTCATCAGGTCGTCGGTGTGGCCGCGGTCGAAGCGGGCGGATGTGCTCATGTGTTCACCCTAACGAGCCAAGCCGCGCGGCCTCCGACGCGGATGGGCCTTGCGTGCGTACGCCGGGCGGGGTAGTGACCCCGCCCGGCGTACGGACAGCCCTTCCGAACGGCGCGCCCTAGAAGGCCGCCTCGTCCAGCTCCATCAGCGAGTTGTCCACCGACTCGGCCACCACGCGCTCCACCGAGACGCCCGGCAGCACGTTCGCCGCGAAGAACTTCGCCGCCGCGATCTTGCCCTGGTAGAAGGGCACGTCCTTCGCGGAGGCCGTCTCCAGCTTCTCCACGGCCACCGCGGCGCCGCGCAGCAGCAGATAGCCGACGACGACGTCGCCGGACGCCATCAGCAGGCGGGTGGTGTTGAGGCCCACCTTGTAGATGTTCTTGACGTCCTCGGCGGTGGCGGTGAGGTCGGTCAGCATGCGCCCGACGATCGCCTCCAGGTCGACGGCCGCCTTGGCGAGCGCGTCACGGGCGGGCGCCAGCTCGGCGCCGCCCGTCCCGACGGCGAGGAACTGCTTGATCTCCTCGGACAGGCTGTTCAGCGCCTGGCCCTGGTCACGGACGATCTTCCGGAAGAAGAAGTCCTGACCCTGGATGGCGGTGGTGCCCTCGTACAGGGTGTCGATCTTGGCGTCCCGGATGTACTGCTCGATCGGGTACTCCTGGAGATACCCCGAGCCGCCGAGCGTCTGGAGCGACTGGGCCAGCTGCTCGTACGACTTCTCGGAGCCGTAGCCCTTCACGATCGGCAGCAGCAGGTCGTTGAGCGCGTGGTCCGCCTTGACGTCCTCGCCCTCCGCCTCCTTCTTGGCGATCTCGTCCTGGAGGGAGGCGGTGTAGAGCACCAGCGCGCGCATGCCCTCCGCGTACGCCTTCTGCGTCATCAGCGAGCGGCGTACGTCGGGGTGGTGCGTGATGGTGACCTTCGGCGCGCTCTTGTCCATGAACTGCGAGAGGTCGGGGCCCTGGACGCGCTCCTTGGCGTACTCCAGCGCGTTCAGATAGCCCGTCGAGAGCGCGGCGATGGCCTTCGTGCCGACCATCATCCGGGCGAACTCGATGATCATGAACATCTGGCGGATGCCCTCGTGCTTGTCGCCGACGAGCCAGCCCTTGGCCGGGTGCCGGTCGCCGAAGGTCAGCTCGCACGTGTTGGACGCCTTGAGGCCCATCTTGTGCTCGACATTCGTCGCGTACACGCCGTTGCGCTCGCCCAGCTCGCCGGTCTGCCAGTCGAACTCGTACTTCGGTACGAGGAAGAGCGACAGGCCCTTGGTGCCGGGGCCGGCGCCCTCGGGGCGGGCCAGCACGTAGTGAAGGATGTTCTCCGACATGTCGTGCTCGCCGGAGGTGATGAAGCGCTTCACGCCCTCGATGTGCCAGGAGCCGTCCTCCTGCTCGACGGCCTTCGTCCGGCCGGCGCCCACGTCCGAGCCCGCGTCGGGCTCGGTGAGCACCATCGTGGAGCCCCACTGCTTGTCGACGGCGATCTCGGCGATCTTCTTCTGCGCCTCGTTGCCCTCCTGGAAGAGGATGCCGGCGAAGGCCGGGCCCGAGGTGTACATCCAGATCGCCGGGTTGGCGCCGAGCAGCAGCTCCGCGTACCCCCAGATCAGGGAGCGGGGGGAGGTGGTGCCGCCGATCTCCTCGGGGAGGCCGAGGCGCCAGTACTCCGAGTCCATGAAGGCCTGGTAGCTCTTCTTGAAGGAGGCCGGCACCGGGGCGGTGTTGGTCTCGGGGTCGAAGACGGGCGGATTACGGTCCGCGTCGGCGTAGGAGGAGGCCAGCTCGGACTCGGCGAGCTTGGTGACCTCGGAAAGAATCGTCCTGGCTGTCTCGACGTCCATCTCCGCGAACGGGCCCGTGCCGTACAGCTTGTCGCGCCCGAGGACCTCGAAGAGGTTGAACTCGATGTCGCGGAGATTCGACTTGTAGTGCCCCATGGCGACGGCTCCGTAAGCGGTTGGGAGGCTAATTCCTCGTACGCGCAGGCGCACGCGTAATCAGTAACGACTCCGATGATGCTACCCGTCGGTAATAAGATGCAACCCCTCCCGGACATCTGTGACGAGGACGACGAGAGGCGCATGCGGCCCAACGCGTACATGGGTGAGTCTTTCCTCAGTACTCTTGGGCGCATGTACGGCTACGACCAGAACCCTGGCGCTCAGCAGCAGTACGCACCCCCGCAGCAGCCGATGGGCGGCGGATACGGGGAGCAGCCGCTGTACCCCGAGCCGTCCCCGCCCTCGCTGGCGGACGCGGTGCGCGCCTTCACGACCGGGTCGCTCTCCGCCGAGGACTTCCAGCAGATCTTCGCGACGTCGAAGGTCTACTGCCCGCGCGGTGACAACCCCGGGTTCCTGGCCCTGCACAACACCCAGCAGCCGGTCATCCCGATGTTCAGCACGCTCAAGGAGCTGCGGCGGTACGCGGGCAAGGAGTCCAAGTACTTCGTGATCACGGGCGCGGAGGTCATCGACCTGCTGCCGACGGGGTACGGCTTCGTGATCGACATGGAGGGCGACCACCGGATGGTCTTCGACGCGAAGGCCGTGGAGCAGATGGTCGACTTCGCGATGCGGCGGATGTACGGCTGAGCGGAGCGGATGCAGGGCTGTACGGCTGAGGCGGTAGCCCCGCCAATGGCGAACGCCGGGCCGGCCGCGTGTCGCGGCCGGCCCGGCGTGGTGTCGGGGCCGGGGATCTCCTAGCCGCAGTGCTCCGTGCGCTCCTGGTCCGTCATCGCGCGGGTGTGCTGCGTCTTGGTGCTCGGCGCGTCCGGCAGCGGGCCCGTGGCGTCGAACGGCACGTACCAGTAGTAGTGGCCGTAGAACCTGTCCGGGAAGTGCAGCTCGTACTGGCCGCTCACGCGCTGCATCTGCGCCTCGCGCGTCACCCAGCCGACCTCGCCGGGCCGTACGTCGACGTTCGTCTGCTCCGACTCGGTGTGCGAGCTCTCCCAGGTGTGGCTGTAGTTGGTCTCGATGCTCACCTTGAAGACCTTCGCGAAGCCGACCTCCGCGCTCAGGGACACCCCGACGCTGTTGGACTCGCCGGTGGTGTCCGACCAGCCGACGGTGGAGCGCTGGAGGTCCGCGGTGCAGTTGTAGGCGCTGTCGCCGACCTGGTGCGCCTCGCCCATGGAGACCTCGGGCGGGCCGGAGGGGTGGAAGACGCAGAGGTCGGTGCCGTTGTCGCACTTGTCGAGCAGCTCACGGATGGTGGGCTGCTCCTCGGCGGCCTGGGCGCTGGTGGGGGCCAGCGCCATGCCACCGGTGGTGAGGGCGGCGGCCAGCAGGATGGGGAGCCGGGCCTTCGTCCGGGTGCTCCTCGTGGCCTTGGTGTTCTTCATGGGTGCTCCGTGCGGTGTGGGGGGTTTGGTCTGTACGGGTCCGGTACGGCGCCGGCGGCTCAGCTGAAGCCGATCGACTGGGCGCGGTCGTTCATGAAGCTGCCGATGTCACCGGCGTTCTCCTCGAACGGGCCGTCGCGGTCGCCGCCGAGACCGGGCTCCGGGTAGAGCCAGAGCCAGCAGTTGGCCCAGGGCTGCACGGAGCTGATGCGGTTCTTCCAGTCGTCCGGGAGGTCGTACTGGTAGTTGACCCAGCCGTCCTTCTCGCACGGCGCGGTGCCGTAGACGGTCAGGGACGAGCCGCCGAACTGCGGGTCGTCGAAGAACGTGCCCTGGATGACGTCCCCGGCCACGGTCCGCGGGCCGTTGCCCTGGCCGCTCCCGGCGGCGTCGAGTGCTTCGGGGAGGGTCGCGAAGCACGTCTCCGCGTTCGTGGTGACGTCGGCGATGCAGTGCGGCTTCTCGTCGGCGGCGGCCGACGGGGCGGTGAGGGCTCCGGCGGCGAGCAGCGCCGCCGTGCCGGCCCCGGTGAGCCGGGCGAACCGAGCGAATCTTCTCGACATGGGCAACTCCATTTCGGTGGGGGGAAGTTGGCCGGTTGTCGCGGGGGCTTCTGCTCGGCGGAGTGAGCGGGAAACCGGATGCCCGCTCTTGCCCGCAATTCGGGTGCTGCGGCGCAGGTGACGCTCTGAGGCGTGACCGGTTCCGCGGGGTGAACGGGCACGGGAGTGACGGGTGTGGTGACCGGGATCGGCCAGGTTCGGCCGGGGCGGGGCCGGGCAGGGGCGCGGAATACTTCGGCGCTTGCCAGATGTTCACCGTTCAACTAAATTGGAGCCAAAGCCGAGGAGGCCCCCGATGCCCGCTGTGACCGTCGAAAACCCGCTGACCCTGCCCCGCGTCACGGCCGCCGCCGATGCGGTCGCCCGTCCCGTACTCGCCGTGTCCACCGCGCCCGGCGGCTTCGAGGGCGAGGGCTTCCCGGTGCGCCGGGCCTTCGCGGGGATCGCCTACCAGCACCTCGACCCGTTCATCATGATGGACCAGATGGGCGAGGTGGAGTACGCGCCGGGAGAGCCGAAGGGCACCCCGTGGCACCCGCACCGCGGCTTCGAGACCGTGACGTACCTGATCGACGGCACCTTCATCCACCAGGACAGCAACGGCGGCGGCGGCACGATCCGCAACGGTGACACCCAGTGGATGACGGCGGGCTCGGGCCTGCTGCACATCGAGGCGCCGCCGGAGTCCCTCGTGACCTCGGGCGGTCTCTTCCACGGCCTCCAGCTCTGGGTGAACCTGCCCGCGGCCGACAAGATGATGGACCCGCGCTACCAGGACATCCGCGGCGGCCAGGTCCAGCTGCTCACCTCGCACGACGGAGGCGCGCTGCTGCGGGTGATCGCCGGCTCGCTGGACGGGCACGAGGGCCCCGGCATCACGCACACGCCGATCACGATGATCCACGCGACCCTGCGGCCGGGTGCCGAGGTCACGCTGCCGTGGCGCGAGGACTTCAACGGTCTCGCGTACGTCCTGGCGGGACGCGGCGCGGTCGGTCCCGACCGGCGGCCCGTCCACAAGGGCCAGACGGCGGTCTTCGGCGCGGGATCGTCGCTGACGGTGCGCGCGGACGAGTCCCAGGACTCGAACACGCCGGACCTGGAGGTCGTCCTGCTGGGCGGCCGTCCGATCCGCGAGCCGATGGCGCACTACGGCCCGTTCGTGATGAACAGTCACGCCGAGCTGAAGCAGGCCTTCGAGGACTTCCAGTCCGGCCGGCTGGGCACGGTGCCGGCGGACGCCTCGTAAGCGGGCGGGCGTGGAGCGGGGCGGGGAACCGCCCCGCTCCACCTCTGAGTGACACCCCGTCACCCACCCGGCCCCATCCGTGGGACAGCGGCGCGAGCCCCGTGGTCGGGTGGGCGGATGGAGAACTCGCGCGGGAGCGGCACGCCCGGCGTGCTGCCCCCTGAGGTCTGGCGGGTGGGTGCCTGGTGCGCCGTCCTGCTGCTCGTCGCCGGGGTCGTCGGCGTCGGCGTGTGGATCGTCATCACCTTCAAGACCGCCGTCACCCCCGTTCTGCTCGCCATCCTCGGCACCGCGCTGCTCGGCCCGTTCTACCGGCGGCTCGTCGCGATGAGGATGCCGAAGTCCCTCGCCGCCGCGCTGACCTGTCTGGCCGTGGTCGCGGTCGTCGGCGGGGCCACGTACATCGTCGTCAGCGCGCTCATCGAGACCGGCGACCAGATCGTCAACTCGCTCAAGCAGGCCGGGCGGGATCTCAGCAAGCACCTCGGGGCGGCCGGGACGTCCCTGGACGATGTCGCGTCGAACGCGAAGAGCCTGCTCGGCAAGTTCGGCGGCACCGCCGCCTCCGGTGTGATCACCGGGCTGAGCGTCGTCGGTGAGCTGATCGCCACCGCCGTCCTCGCGCTGCTGCTGATCTTCTTCTTCCTCAAGGACTCCGACCGGGTCGCCGGGGCGCTGCGCTCGGTCACCCCGCGCCGTACCGGCGACATCGTCGAGGCGATGGCGCGGCGCGCGTACGGGGCGGTCGAGGGCTTCATGCGGGGGACGACGTTCATCGCGCTCATCGACGCGATCTGCATCACGGTGGGCCTGCTGATCCTGCGGGTGCCGGGCGCGGTCGGGCTCGGGGCGCTGGTGTTCGTGGGGGCGTACATCCCGTATCTCGGCGCCTTCCTGTCCGGCGCCGTCGCCGTGCTCGTGGCGCTGGCCGACCGGGGGGTGGTGATCGCGCTCTGGGCGCTGGGGGTCGTGCTGGCCGTACAGGTGCTGGAGGGGCATGTGCTCCAGCCGATGATCCAGAGCCGTACGGTGCAGATGCATCCGGCGGTCGTCATGCTCGCGATCACGGCGGGGGCGAGCGTGGCGGGCATCCTGGGGATGCTGCTGGCCGTACCGCTGACGGCGGCGGTGTTCGGGGTGATCGCGGAGATCCGGGAGCGGTACGAGGCGGCGGCCCCGTGACCGGGTCGGCGGCATCGCCCGAGGCGGCGTCTCGCGGCTCCGGCCGATGGCCGGTGACTCAGCCCGCGTCGCCGTTCTCGTAGATCTCGAACCACGTCGACTTCCCCTCCCCCCGCGGGTCCACCCCCCACGCGTCCGCCAGCATCTCCATCAGCACCAGTCCCCGCCCGCTCGACGCCAGCTCCCCCGGCCGTCGTTTGTGCGGCAGTTCGTCGCTCGCGTCCGCGACCTCCACCCGCAGCCGCCGCTTGCCGCGCTCCCCCGCCGCCTCGGCGATCAGCACCGCGTCGCCGTCGGTGTGGACGAGCACGTTGGTGGCCATCTCGGAGACCATCAGCACCGCCGAGTCGACCTGTTCCTCGTCCGCCCAGTCGTGCAGCAGGTCCTTCAACTGCTGCCGGGCGTCCGCGACCTGCTCCGGCTCGGCCTGGGAGATCGTCAGCACCGTACGGCGCGGCGGTCGCCGCGCGGGCGAGAAGTCCCGGGAGAGCAGCAGCAGCGCGATGTCGTCCTCGCGGCGGTCGGCGAGCGGGCCCGTCGTGTAGTGCGAGCTGGGCCCGTGCACCGCCGCGACCAGCGCGTCGGCGAGCTTCTCCAGCGACAGATCGGTGTTGTCCTCCAGTACGGGCCGCAGCCGTGTCCAGCCGCTCAGCATGTCGTGCCCGCCGGTCTCGATCAGCCCGTCGGTGCAGAGCATCAGGGTGTCGCCGGGCTCCAGGATCACCCGGCTCGTCGGATAGTTCGAGTCCGCCTCGATGCCCAGCGGCAGCCCGCCCGCCGTCTGCCGGATGAGCGCCGTGCCGTCCGCCGAGCGGATCACCGGGTCGGGGTGTCCGGCCCGTGCGATGTCGAGCGTGCCGTTGTCCGGGTCGACCTCCATGTACAGGCAGGTCGCGAAGCGCGGCACGGTGTAGTCGGAGTCCTCGCCCGGGTCGCTCTGGTCGGGGTGCGTGGGCCCCTCGGCGGTGGAGAACTCGTACATGCCGTGCAGGAACCGCGAGGCCCGCGACAGGACGGCGTCGGGCCGGTGCCCCTCGGCGGCGTACGCGCGCAGGGCGATCCGCAGCTGTCCCATCAGCCCCGCCGCCCGTACGTCGTGCCCCTGGACGTCCCCGATGACCAGCGCCACCTTGGCGCCGCCGGGCAGCGGGATGATGTCGTACCAGTCGCCGCCCACCTGGAGCCCGCCGCCGGTCGGCACATAGCGCGCGGCGACGCTCATCCCCGGGATCTCCGGCCCCAGCGTCGGCATCATCGAACGCTGGAGCCCCAGCGACAGCTCGCGCTCCGATTCGGCGACCTCGGCGCGCGCCAGCGCCTGGGCGAGCATCCTGGCGACCGTCGTCAGCACGGACCGCTCGTCCGGCGTGAATGTCACCGGGTTCTTGAAGGCGGCCATCCAGGCGCCCATCGTGCGGCCGGCGACGATCAGCGGCACATAGGCCCAGGACTGCCGGCCGAAGCCCTTCACGATCGACCAGGTGGCGGGGTAGCGGTCGTGGAACTCCTTGGCCGTCGGCAGATAGATGGCCCGGCCGGTCCGCACGACCTCGGCCGCCGGATAGTCCGTGTTCACGGACATGTCGGTGAAGGGCCCCTCGGCGCCGTCCGGGTTCCCGTGGTGCCCGATGATCGTCAGCCGCTCGCCGTCGACGCCGAAGACGGCGAGCCCGTCGGGGGAGAAGCCCGGCATCGACAGGGACGCCGCGACCCGCAGCACCTCGGCGGTGGAGCGCGCCTCGGCGAGTGCCCGGCCCGCGTCGAGCAGGAACGCCTCGCGTGAGCGCCGCCAGTCGCCGGCGACCGGGCTGCGGCCGGTCAGCGCGCCCGCCTGGGGTTCGACGATCTCCTGGAGGGTGCCGATCAGCTCGTAGTCCTCGCCGTACTCCCGGTGCGTGATCTGCGGCTTCGAGCGGGACCTGATGGTACGGAGCACCCGCCCCTCCTCGTCCACGACCCGCACCTGGGTCTCGGCGAGGGTCCCCTCGGCGACGGCGAGGCGTACGACGGCGTAGATCTCGTTCCAGTCGACGGGATGCAGGCGCGCGCGAGTGGCCGCCTCGCTGAGGACCGTGGGCTCGGCGGGCAGCCCGAGCAGCCGCGCCGCCTCCGCGTCGAGGGTGACGATCCCGGCCGCGTTGTCCCAGCGCCACAGACCGGTCGCGATCGCGGCCAGTACGTCCTCGGTGCGCATTGCACCACTTTAGACAGGTATGCGGGGTGAGTGCGGTGTCAAGGAGGCGTGCGGGTGGTCCGGCGACCACCGGGGCGGTCGCCGGTCGCCGGACCGTCCCCCGTATATACGGGGGAGGTGGCCTAGGCCGTGCCGGTAACCTGGTGCGGCCAAGCCCACCCGCCAAAAGCTAAGACTGGATGAACGACGATGCATCGGTACAGGTCCCACACCTGCGGCGAGCTCCGCGCCTCTGACGTCTCCACCGACGTCCGGCTGAGCGGCTGGCTGCACAATCGTCGAGACCTGGGCGGCATCCTCTTCATCGATCTCCGCGACCACTACGGTCTCGTCCAGCTCGTCGCCCGCCCCGGCACCCCCGCCAACGAGGAGCTGTCCAAGCTCACCAAGGAGACCGTCGTCCGTATCGACGGCAAGGTCTCCGCCCGCGGCGCGGACAACGTGAACCCGGAGCTGCCGACCGGCGAGATCGAGATCGAGGTCACCGAGGTCGAGATCCTCGGCGCCGCCGGACCGCTGCCGTTCACGATCAACACCGAGGACGGGGTCAACGAGGAGCGGCGGCTCGAATACCGCTTCCTGGACCTGCGCCGCGAGCGCATGCACCGCAACATCCTGCTGCGTACGGCCGTCATCTCCGCCATCCGGCACAAGATGACCGCGCTGGGCTTCAACGAGATGGCGACCCCGATCCTGACCGCGACGTCCCCCGAGGGCGCCCGCGACTTCGTGGTCCCCTCCCGGCTGAACCCGGGCAAGTTCTACGCGCTGCCGCAGGCCCCGCAGCAGTTCAAGCAGCTGCTGATGATCTCCGGCTTCGACCGCTACTTCCAGATCGCGCCCTGCTTCCGTGACGAGGACGCCCGCGCCGACCGCTCACCCGGCGAGTTCTACCAGCTCGACGTGGAGATGTCCTTCGTCGAGCAGGAGGACGTCTTCCGGCCGATCGAGAAGCTGATGACGGAGCTGTTCACCGAGTTCGGCAACGGGCGCGAGGTCACCTCGCCCTTCCCGCGGATCCCGTTCCGCGAGTCGATGCTCAAGTACGGCAACGACAAGCCGGACCTGCGGGCCAAGCTGGAGCTGGTCGACATCTCGGACGTCTTCGAGGGCTCCGAGTTCAAGGCGTTCGCGGGCAAGCACGTCCGCGCGCTGCCGGTGCCGGACACGGCCGGCCAGTCGCGGAAGTTCTTCGACGGCCTCGGTGACTACGCGGTCGAGCAGGGCGCCAAGGGCCTGGCGTGGGTGCGGGTCGGCGAGGACGGGACGCTGGCGGGGCCGATCGCCAAGTTCCTCACCGAGGACAACGTGAAGGTCCTCACCGAGCGCCTGTCGCTCGTGCCCGGCCACGCGATCTTCTTCGGCGCGGGCGAGTTCGACGAGGTCTCGAAGATCATGAGCGCGGTCCGCGTCGAGGCGGCCAAGCGGGCCGGTCACTTCGAGGAGGGCGTGTTCCGGTTCTGCTGGATCGTGGACTTCCCGATGTACGAGAAGGACGAGGACACCGGGAAGATCGACTTCTCGCACAACCCGTTCTCCATGCCCCAGGGCGGTCTTGAGGACCTGGAGACGAAGGACCCGCTGGACATTCTGGCGTGGCAGTACGACATCGTCTGCAACGGCATCGAGCTGTCGTCGGGCGCGATCAGGAACCACGAACCGGAGCTGATGCTCAAGGCGTTCGAGATCGCGGGCTACGACCGGGAGACCGTCGAGCACGAGTTCGCCGGCATGCTGCGCGCGTTCCGCCTCGGCGCCCCGCCGCACGGCGGCATCGCGCCGGGCGTCGACCGCATCGTGATGCTGCTCGCCGACGAGCCCAACATCCGCGAGACGATCGCCTTCCCGCTCAACGGCAACGCGCAGGACCTGATGATGGGCGCGCCGACGGAGCTGGACGAGACGCGGCTGCGCGAGCTGAACATCCAGCTGCGCAAGCCGGTCGCCAAGTAGGCACCCGCTCCGTGTAGGCACCCGCTCTGTTCGAAGGGCCCGGGATCGTACGTACGGTCCCGGGCCCTTCGCGTGGGTGCTCGTGGTGCTCGCCGTGCCCGGCGACCGGGCGACGCGTTGGACAGGGCGTCGGTGAACCGCCGACCGGTTCCCGGATCGTCGACGACGTACGCGACATGATCGCCGGTGCGCACCACTTGGCCCCCACGAGAGCTGAAAGGCCCCACATGTCTCACCGCGCACGGCCGCACGCAGTGGCCGCCCTCCTGCTCGCCACCGGTCTGCTGGCCGGCGCCTGCGCGGGCGGGCCCGGGTCCGGCGGAGGAGGACCGTCCGCCCCGACGGCGGTGGACGGCAAGGCGGTGACCGACGACGGGGGTGGCGAGGGAAGCGTCGACGCGCGCGGCGGTCTGGGCCGGGCCGTGCCCGACCCCCGGGCGGAGGGGCGGACCGTACGCCCGAGGGAGATCCCGTCGCTGGGCCCGAAGACCCGCGCCGCGATCCCCGACGACAGCCGCCAGGCGGTCGTGGTCACCGGCGACGCCCCGGACTCCAACCGGGCGATGCTGGTCCTCTACGAGCGCGATCCGGTGGAGGGCTGGCGGTCCGTCTCCGACCCGTGGCCCGCCCACAACGCGCTGAAGGGCTGGACCGACGACCACCGCCAGGGCGACCTCCGCAGTCCCATCGGTGTCTTCGGCCTGACGGACGCGGGCGGCCGGCTGCCCGACCCGGGGACGAGACTCCCGTACGACGAGGGCCCGGCCTTCACGATCGACGGTCTCGGCTTCGAGGGGGAGCGGCTGGCCGGGTCGTTCGACCATGTCGTCGCCATCAACTACAACCGCGCGCCGGGCACCACCCCACTGGACTGGACCCGCCCCCTGGGTGAGGACAAGGGCGGCGGCATCTGGATCCATGTGGACCACGGCGGCCCGACCCAGGGCTGTGTCTCGCTCCCGATCGCCCGGCTGACGGAGCTGATGCGCTGGCTGGACCCGGCGAAGCGCCCGCAGGTGGTGATGGGTGACGTGTCGGCGCTGGGGCGCTAGGGCGTGCCTTCGAAGTGGCGCCGTCCCGGCCGGTCATTTCTCGGCGAAACCGGAAGGGACGATGCGTAGTTTCTCCGCGATGTCCACCAGGGACCGCTGATCCGTCTCATTGAGTCGATCGAGGATGAGACGGCGTACCGAGCGGAGATGTGTGGGTGCCGCCGAGCGCACCATCGCGAAGCCGTCGTCGGTGAGTTCGGCCAGGGTGTAGCGGCCGTCTTCGGGATCGGGTGTCCGCTCGGCCCATCCCTGCCGTTCGAAGCGCTTGATGACGTTCGAGAGGCGGGAGAGCGACCCGCTGGCCAGGAAGGCCAGTTCACCCATGCGCAGCTTCCGCTGCGGAGCCTCGGACAAATGACTGAGCACGAGATATTCGAAGAGGGTGAGGCCGTGTTGGTTGCGCAAGGGGGATTCGAGTCTGCCCGGCAGAAGCAGAACGAGTGAGATCAGCCCCGTCCACGTTTCTTTTTCCTGGTCATCGAGCCACCGCGGTTCCTCGCCGTCCTCATCTCGGTCGTAGCCGTTCATGGAACCTCCCGATCCGGCAAAGAAATGTGCGCGACTTCACGCGTAAAGGTCCTTCGAAATCCCTGACGCACCTGGCGGAAATCCGGGGCCCGACGAGGAGAGTGTACCCCCCGGTACAATCCGGTCCTTGGGCACCGGAAAAGGCGTCGCCACCCGTCCGCGCATCATCGAGGCGGATACGGCCCAGGCCGTCGGGGGCGGGCTCAGGCAGGGACCTTTGAGAGCGCACCCACGATCTCGGCGACGCGGGTCTTGGCATCGCCGAAGAGCATCTGGGAATTCTCCCGGAAGAACAACGGGTTCTGGACACCGGCGTAGCCCACCGCCATCGAGCGCTTGAAGACCACCACGTTCCCGGCCTCCCACACCCGAAGCACGGGCATGCCCGCGATCGGCGAACTCGGGTCCTCGGTCGCCGCCGGATTGACCGTGTCGTTGGCGCCGATGACGAGCACGACGTCGGTGTCGGCGAGATCGTCGTTGATCTCGTCCATCTCCAGGACGATGTCGTACGGCACCTTGGCCTCGGCCAGCAGCACGTTCATATGGCCCGGCAGACGGCCGGCGACCGGGTGGATGGCGAACCGCACGTCCACACCCCTCTCCCGCAGCAGGCGGGTCAGCTCCGCGACCGGGTACTGCGCCTGCGCGACCGCCATGCCGTAGCCGGGGGTGATGACGACGGACGAGGCCGACAGCAGGAGGTCGGCGGTGTCACTCGCGGAGACCTCCCGGTGCTCGCCGTAGTCCCGGTCGTCCGACGGGTCGGCCTCGATCCCGAAGCCGCCGGCGATCACCGAGAAGAACGAGCGGTTCATCGCCTTGCACATGATGTAGGAGAGGTACGCGCCGGAGGAGCCGACCAGCGCTCCCGTGACGATCAGCAGGTCGTTCTCCAGCAGGAATCCCGACGCGGCGGCTGCCCAGCCGGAGTAGCTGTTGAGCATGGAGACGACGACGGGCATGTCACCGCCGCCGATGGAGGCCACCAGGTGCCAGCCCAGCACCATCGCCAGCACGGTGACCGCGATCAGCAGCCCGAGGCCGGGTTCGAGGACGTACGCCGCGGTGAGCGCCACGAAGGCGACCAGGGCGCCGATGTTGAGGATGTTCTTGCCCGGCAGAACCAGCGGGGCGGACTTCATCCGGGCGGAGAGCTTGAGGAAGGCCACGACGGAGCCGGTGAACGTGATCGCCCCGATGAAGACGCCGATGAACACCTCGGCCCGGTGGATGCCGTCGGCGTCCGGTCCGGCGTCGAGGTGACCGTTCCAGCCGATCAGCACCGCGGCCAGCCCCACGAAGGAGTGCAGCAGCGCGATCAGTTCGGGCATGCCGGTCATCTCCACGACCTTCGCGCGCCACAGCCCGATGACCGCCCCGACCGCGACGGCGGACAGCAGAACGACGACGGATGTGGCGTCGCCGGCGTCGACGACCCGCAGTACCGTCGCGGCGAGGGCGAGCGACATGCCCGCGACACCGTAGGCCCAGCCCTGGGAAGCGGTCTCGTGCTTGGAGAGTCCGGCGAGCGCCAGAATGAAGAGGAGGGCGGCGACCAGGTACGCCGCATCCGAGATCGAGAGGATGTCCACGTCGGTTCAGGCCTTCCGGAACATGGTGAGCATGCGGCGCGTGACGGCGAAGCCCCCGAAGATGTTGATCGAGGCGAGCAGCGTGGCCAGACCCGCGAGCACCAGGACCACGTTGTCGTTCACGGTCAGTTGAAGCAGCGCGCCCACCACGACGATCCCCGAGATCGCGTTGGTCACCGACATCAGCGGGGTGTGCAGGGCGTGGTGCACCTGCCCGATCACGTAGAAGCCGACCGCGACGGCCAGCGCCAGCACGGTGAAGTGCTGGGTGATCTGCGAGGGGGCGAAGGCGTTGAGCAGGAAGAGGGCGAGCGATCCGGCGCCCACGAGTGCCCGCTTGGCGCCGGGGGAGAGCTTCTTCTGCGCCTGCTGCGGCGGCGGGGCCGCGGGGGCGGCGGCAGGGGCCGCGGAGACCTGTACCGGGGGCGGGGGCCAGAGCACCTCGCCCCGGTGCACCACGGTCAGCCCGCGCTGCACGGCGTCATCGAGGTTCAGCGCGACCTGTCCGTCCTTGCCCGGGGCGAGCAGCTTCATCAGGTTGACCAGGTTGGCGCCGTACAGCTGTGAGGACTGCGCCGGCAGACGCGCGGGCAGATCGGTGTAACCGATGATGGTCACGCCGTTTCCGGTCGTGACGACCTGGTCCTTGACCGATCCCTCGACATTTCCGCCCTGACCGGCGGCCATGTCGACGACGACGCTCCCCGGCTTCATGGACGCGACGTCCGCGGCGGTGATCAGCCTCGGTGCCGGCCGCCCCGGTATCAGGGCCGTGGTGATGACGATGTCCACGTCCGCCGCCTGCTCGGAGTAGATCTCCGCGGCTCGCTTGTCGTACGCCTCGGACGTCGCCTTCGCGTACCCGTCGGTGGACTGCTCGACCTCGACGTCCACGGGGAGGTACTCACCGCCGAGCGACTTCACCTGGTCGGCGACCTCGGGGCGTGGATCCGTGGCACGGACGATCGCGCCCAGGGCGGCGGCCGAACCGATGGCGGCCAGGCCCGCCACACCGGCACCGGCGACGAGCACCTTGGCCGGGGGCACCTTTCCCGCCGCGGTCACCTGCCCGGTGAAGAAGCGTCCGAAGTGGTGCGCCGCCTCGATCACCGCGCGGTATCCGGCGATGTTGGCCTGGCTGGAGAGGATGTCCAGCGACTGCGCCCGGGAGATGCGCGGCACCGCGTCCATCGCGAAGGCGTCGACCTTGCGCGCGGCCAGCGCCGTGAGCAGCTCGCCGTTGGCGGCCGGGGCGAGCGGGGCGACCAGCATCGCCCCCTCGTTGAGCCGCTCCACCTCGGAGAGCGCGGGCGCGTTCACCCGGAAGACCAGGTCCGCGCCCCACGCGTCCGCGGCCGTACCGACGGTCGCGCCGACGTCGGCGTACGCCTCGTCGGTGAAGCTCGATCGCACTCCCGCCCCGGCTTCGATCACCACCTCGAAACCCAGGCCGGTCAACTGGCGTACGGTGGCGGGCGTGGCCGCCACCCGGGTCTCTCCCGGCTTGGTCTCTCGGGTCACTCCGATGCGCATCATGGGCTCTTCCGTCTGCTGAGTTCCACATAGCGGTTGCGGGGAAGCGTCCCCGAGGCGTCCCGACCGGTGCACAGTCGCCGCCGTCGTCCGTAGCTGACGCCCCGCGGCCGAGAGTCACGTTATGCGTGGCCCCTCCCCCGGACCAGAGTCCTGTCCGGCCTGGGATGTGGCAGGAGCCCCTCCGAGCCACGCCGCCCCGCTCTCCCGGTCCTGTCCCGGATCGAGGGGCGGCGCCGCCGCGCCGCCCCTCGGAGCTTCCGTACGGTCTACCAGGCCAGCGGGCCGTTCTCGTCCTGAAGCGTTCCGGTCGGACCGTCCGCGCCCGGGGTCGCGAATCCCACGACGACCTTGGCGCTCTCCTGCGCGGAGCGCCCGATGCCGAAGTCGGCGGTCATGTCGGTGGCGGTGGTGCCGGGCTCGACCGCGTTGAACTTGATGTCCGGCTGGGCCTTGGCGTACTGGACCGTCAGCATGGTGACCGCCGTCTTCGACGCGGAGTACAGCGGCAGGGGCAGGTTGAACTCCGGCCGGTCGGGGTTGTTCACCGCCCAGAACGAGCCGGCGCTGCTGGAGACGTTGACCACGACGGGGTTCGAGGATTCGCGCAGCAGGGGGAGCGCCGCCTCGGTGACCCGCACGATGCCGACCACGTTGGTGTCGAAGACGTGGAGGGCCGAGGGGCCGTCCAGGGGTACGTTGCCCAGGATGCCCGCGTTGTTCACCAGGACGTCGAGCCGGCCCTCGGCCGAGCGGATCGTCGCCAGCGCGCTGTTCACCGACGCGTCGTCGGTCACGTCCAGCCGCACGAACCGCGCGCCGAGCGTCGCCGCGGCCTTCTCGCCTCGCTCCGCGTCACGCGCGCCGAGGTAGACGACGTGGCCCAGCTCCAGAAGCTGCTTCGCCGTCTCGTAACCGATGCCCTTGTTGGCGCCGGTGATCAGTGTGACCGTCATGGGTCTTTCTCTCTCGATAGGCGGCCCGGACGGGCCGTCGAAAAGTGGGGCGGGGCTTCCGGGGGCGTCGAACGCGGTGCGTCCGGCGCCCCCGGTCCGGGGACCGGTCGGTCAGCTGGTCAGCTGCCGACGCATCTCCTCGGCGTCGTGAAGGGCCGTCATGTGCACGAATCGGCCGTCGCGGACCTGGTAGATGGCGTGCTCGACGATCTCGAACGAGGCGCCGGTGGGGGCGACCCCGAGCCATTCCTTCACCGGAGTACCGGTGTTGATGAGACGGGCGGCCAGCCGGTCACCGTCGAAGAGCAGTTCCTTCACCTCCCAGTGAAGGTCCGGGACCGCGTCGACGTCGTGCCTCTGTACCGCGAGGAGGTCGTCCCGGGTGGCCGGTTCGCCGTTGAGCGTGGTCCGGTCGTTGATGAACTCGTCCATACCGTCGAACTCATGGGCGTTGAGCGCCTTGATATAACGCTCGTAGAAAGCCCGTAGATCATTGTTGGACATGGAATATCCCTTCTGCGTGCCGGACTTTCGATGGGAGTGCTGTCGGATGGTGACCGCGCCTCAGATCTGGTTCAGTCCGCCGTCGACGTACAGGCTCGAACCGGTGATGAAGCTGCTCTCTCCCGAGGCGAGGAACGCCACGGCGGCAGCGATCTCCTCCGGGCGCCCGATCCGGCCGAGCGGCACACGCTCCGCCAGCACCCGCTTGAACTGCTCCGGGTCGGGGGTGAGCGCTGAGACGGCCGGGGTGTCCGTCGGGCCCGGGGTGACGGTGTTGACCCGGATGCCGCGCCCTTTGAGTTCATTGGCCCAGGTGCGGCAGAGCGATCGGATGGCGGCCTTGGTCGCGGCGTACACGCCGAGGCCCGCGTCACCGACGTCCTCGTTCGTGGAGCCGTTCAGGATGACGGAGGCGCCTTCGCCGAGGAGGGGCAGCGCTTTCTGAACGGTGAAGAGCGTGCCCCGTACGTTGACCCCGAAGTGAGCGTCGAAGTGATCCTCGGTGACTTCTTCGAGCGGCAGCCGCGAGGCGGAGGAGACGTTCGCGAACAGGACGTCCAGGCGGTGTCCCCGGCCGCGGATCGTCTCGTAGAGCCGGTCCAGGTCGGCCAGGTTCGCGATGTCGCCGGTCACGCCGTAAGCGGCTGACCCGATCTTCTCGACAGCGGCGTCGAGTTCGGCCCGGCGCCGGCCGGTGATGTACACATACGCGCCCTCGGCCGCGAGCCGCTCGGCACTGGCGAGTCCTATGCCGGCACTGCCCCCGGTGACGAGTGCGGTCTTTCCCTCAAGCAGTCCCATGGGGAACGTCACCCTTCAACTTCTGCATCGATCGCTACGGAAGGGAACCCTAGCACTTCCGCATCGATCGCTACGGAAAGGGTAGGCTGCGGGGGTGGAGACGATACGAAAGGGCCCGACAGGCCGACCGAGAGGCTTCGACGCCGACGCGGCTCTGGATCGCGCCATGCTGGTGTTCTGGGAGCACGGCTACGAGGGCACCAGCATGGCCACCCTGACCGGGGCGATGGGCATTTCCACCACCAGCCTGTACGCGGCCTTCGGCAACAAGCAGGAGCTGTTCCGCAAGGTCCTGGAGCGCTACGACGGCGGCCCCAGCGACTATCTGCACCGGGCCCTGGAGGAGCCCACCGCCCTCGGCGTCGCCACGGCGATCCTTACCGGAACCGTCCGGACCACCACCGGACCGGCCCACCCCCAGGGCTGCCTGGGGGTACAGGGCGCGCTGGTCGCCGGCGACTCCGGCCGGGAGGTGCGCGACCTCCTCATCGCCTGGCGCAACGACGGACACGCGCACGTGGAGGAGCGGTTCCGGCGAGCCGTCGACGAGGGCGACCTCCCGCCGGAGGCCGATCCCGCGCTGCTGGCCCGCTATGTCATCACCCTGGCGCACGGTGTCGCCGTGCAGGCCGCGAGCAATGTCTGCCGCGACGAGCTCCAGGAGATGATCGACGCCGCCCTGCGCAAGTGGCCGCCGGCCTGAGGGCTGCCAGGCTCGGTCGCGGCCGATCACGCGCGGCCGAGGACGTGGAGCGGGGTCGGACTGCGGGTGCCCCGGGCGTCTGCCGCGCAGTCGCCCGGGGCGGGGTCCGTGCCGGTGGTCAGGGGATGAGCAGCAGCTTCCCGGTGGTCGTGCGCGACTCGATGTCCTGATGGGCCCTCGCCGCCTCCGCCAGCGGGTAGCGGCCACTGATACGGACGACCAGCTCTCCCTTCTCGACGAGCGAGAACAACTCGGCCGTGCGCGCCCTCAGCTCTTCGGGCGTGCGGATGTGATCCTCGGTCACGCCGTAGGTGAGGCGGGTACTGCGGGGAATCTCGTTCATCTTGATGGTGGGCACGTCGCCGATCAGGGGCCCGTAGTACACGAAGGTGCCGTGCGTGCGCAGCACTTGGAGCGAGGCGTCGAAGGTCGTGGCCCCCGCACCGTCGAACACCACGTGCACGCCCTTGCCGTCGGTGAGCTTCCGCACCGGTTCGAGGAACGCGCCACCGGTCGACACCAGGACGTGATCGGCGCCGGCGGCGGTGGCTGTCTCGACCTTCTCCGGTCGCGACACCAGGCCGATCACGGTGCCGCCGCGGGACTTGACGATCTGGGTGAGCATCATCCCGACACCGCCCGCGGCGGCGTGCACCAGTGCGATCTCCCCCTCCCGCACCGGATGGGACACCGTGGCGAAGTGGTGCGCGGACAGGCCCTGCAACAGCAGGGCGGCGGCCGTCTCGTCGTCGACGGCGTCGGGCACCGTGACGAGACCCGTGGCCGGAATCACGATCTGCTCCGCGTAGCTGCTGTGGGTGTTGATCGTCAGCCACGCGACCCGGTCACCCGGCGCGAAGTCGAGCACGCCTTCACCGGTCTCCGCCACCACACCGGCGCCTTCGGCACCCGGCACCTCGGCGAGTGCCTGCCTGCGGATCGCGGTGTCGAAGAAATTCACCCCCACCGCGCGGACGTTCACCAGAACTTCTCCGGGACCCGGACGGGGCTCGGGCCGCTCCCGCAACCGCAGCACCTCGGGTCCGCCTGCTTGTTCAACAACGATCGCTCTCATGGGACGCGACAGTAGGCACGAGAAAATGTACCCGCGAGTACATTTTTCCGCCGGGGAGCCGCGCGGCATGCTAGTGTGTGACTACAAGCTTGAAGTCAAGCGTGAAGTCAAGCGTGAAGTAACTTTCCGAGAGGAATCGATCACGATGAGCGACCTGACCTTCCACGTGACTCCCGGGTACGGCGAAACCCTGCACAAGGCACTCGGCTACAGCCAGGCCGTCCGGGTCGGTGACCGCGTCGAGACGTCCGGGCAGGGCGGCTGGGACGACGACCTCAACATTCCCGACAGCATCGAGGAGGAGATCGTCCAGGCATTCGACAACGTCGAGCGGACGCTCGCGACCTGCGGAGCGACGTGGCGGGATGTCATCCACGTCAACTCGTACCACAAGGTGCCGCAGGGCCAGGACGTCATCGCGCAGGACCACAACGACGTGATGGCGGCGCAGTTCCGCGCGCGCCTGGGCGGTCGCGCCCCGGTCTGGACCCAGACGGGCGTCACCGTGCTCGGACTGTCCGCCATGCGGATCGAGATCCGCGTCACCGCCGTCATCGGCGACGAACGCTGACCGAACCGCTCCTCGAACCCGGCGCCGGGGACAGGCGGGAGCGAAAATGCGCCGGGCCATGTGCCGGGCCTTTTCCTCCGGTCGCGGCGAGCGTCGCCGGGGAATGCAAACATTCGACATTCTTTTCCCAAGCTTTTCGCACGGGCCCACCCGTGGGAAGAAAGGGAATCGGTCCGGAGGCGGGCACTTTTAAGGCAGTCATGCGTCGGTTCGTTACACTCGCAAGAGAATGAAACGGCCAGGGTTCATTTTCTTGAGTCGCCCTGCCGGCGAATAGGCCGAACCGGCCGGGGCGACTGATCTGGACTCGCCCGGCATGTCATGTCAGTGCATACAGCAGGAGTTGACTCGTGGCTGACGCCGCCAGCGTATTCGACGGACTCGTGGCCGCCCGGCCTCCCGTGGACACGCACATCGCTTTCGACACCGCCTGTGTGCTGGGAGGGAGTGTGGCCGGGCTCATGGCGGCCCGGGTCCTGTCCGATCACGCGCGCCAGGTCGTCATCGTCGAACGGGACGAGCTGCCCTTCGCGTCCGTGCCGAGGCCGGGGACACCGCAGGATCAGTACCTTCACTCGTTGCTGCCCGCCTGTCTGATCTGGCTGGACGGATGGCTGCCGGGTTTTTCCGACGAGGCGCGGGGTCTGGGCGCCGTCAGCGGTGAAGGGTTCGTCTCGGTGGACGGCCTGCTCAAGCCGCCGTTGAAGAACACGTCGGCCCTGCTTCTGGGAACCCGGCCGTTCCTGGAGGGTCGTATACGCGCGCGCGTGCTGGCTCTTCCCAACGTGACGGTGCTACGGGGACTGGCCCGGGGGATTCGCTGTGAACAGGGCGCGGTCACCGGAGTGACCTACGCGGAGGGCCAGGGAGCGGGCACCGTCCGGACGCTGGCGGCGGACTTCGTCGTCGACGCCATGGGCCGTCCGAGCCGTATGGCCGAATGGGTGTCCGCGGAGGGCTTCGACAAGCCGCCGCTGGAACGGCTGGTGCTGCCGATCAACTACTCCGCCGCCCGCTTCGCCCGCGATGAGCGGTCGGAGGACCTCGACCTGGCCATCGGGCTGAGCGTGTACACGCCTCAGCACGTGGTCGACGGTGTGTCGGCCGCCGCGGTGAACGCCGTGGAGGACGATCAATGGCAAGTGCTGCTGGGCGGCTACGGCGAGGACCGACCGGGCTCGACTCTCGACGCGTTCCGGGCGACGGCCGCCAAACTCCATCCGCTGTACGGTCGGGCGACGAGTGGCGCCGTCACCCGCGACGTCATGACGTTCCGCCACTCGGACAGCCGACGGCGTGACTTCACCGGTCTGAGCGACTACCCGGCGCGACTGGTGAGTACGGGTGACGCGGTGGCGTCCTTCAACCCGATCTACGGCCAGGGCATGAGCGCCGCCGCCCTGCACGCCTCCGCGCTCTCGGCCTACCTCCTGTCCGGCCCGGACCCCTCCGCCGCGGCGACCGACTTCTTCGAATTGCAGAAGGTGGTGACCGACGCCGTCTGGACCACCTCGGCCGGCCCCGACGCCGCCCGGCTCGACGCGATCAACCAGGCGACGGTGTCCGAGGAGGTCCGCCGGGCGCGCTGGGTGGGCGAGCAGATCCAGCGGGCGAGCATGGTGGACGCCGACATCGACATAGAGACGCGCCGGGTCGCCTACCTGCTCAAACACCCCTCCACCCTGGCCGACCCGGAACTCCTGGAGCGGGCGATGGCCGTCAACGCGGACGCCGCCTCACCGCCCGGTCCGGGCGTGGCGGGCGGCTGACAGCGAGACGTTCGTGGCCGTACCGGAGCCGCACACCACCACGGCCCGACCGGAGCTGGAGCGCTGCCGCACGCCACCTCGGGGGCGGCCTGCGCGCCAGGACGCGCGGTGCGGTTCCGTACGCTCCCGACGCGTCCGGGAAGGAAGTGCTCATGCCGTCCGCCGCACCTCGCGCGTCGCTCAGGAACGGAGCACTCTGGCGCTCGACACCACCATGTCCGTGAAAGTGCCGCCCGGCTGGGGGCCGGTTCCCCCTCCCGGCCACCACTCGTAGCCGACCCACTCCCCGTCCTCCCCGGCGCTGTCGGCATGCAGTACCCAGCAGCCACCGGCACCGCCGTCGTCACGGGAGATCAACAGGCACCGTTCGAATTTCTCGAGATGCTCGGCGAAGTACCCGGTGCCCGGCGACGACCAGTAGTCGAGGAGGTCGGTCATGTCGCGGAACCAGCCGATCTCGTCCACCGCGAGAAGTTCGAGCAGACCGATGTCGGCCCACCCGTTGCTGGTCAGCAGGAAATTCCGGTACGACGGCGGCAGCCGGACGCCGAGTCGCTCCTCGGCGTCCGCCACCGCCCGCGGGCCGGCCGGCTCGTAACCGAGCCATCCGCTCTCCCGCTGGGTCCGGCTCAGCCTCGCACTCAGATACGGAGAGGAATCCACCAGCTCCAGGGCTTTCGAGCTGTAATCGCCGAGGAACTCGCGCCACTCGGTGACCGTCCGGGGACGGGATGCGGGCACAGGTGAACTCATGTCGCTCTCTTCCGGCTCTCTCGGCCCACCAGGAACCTCGGCATCAGCCCTGCCTGGCGGAGCCTTGGATGTCGGGGCGTCAGTGCCGGGCGTCCTGCGCGGTGCCGAGCGGCGCGAAGTCCTCGCGGTGGTCGTCGGCCCACCGGGCGAACGAGCGGGCCGGATGCCCGGTGACGCGTTCGACGTCGTCGGAGACCCGCTCGGGGTCGGCGACCAGAGTGGCGTAGTACCCGAGGGTGGCCTCGGCGAACGCGCGGCCGGACCACGCCGCGTACTGCTCCCGCGCCTCGTCGGCGTCCTGCCGGCGCACCACGACCGGGCGGCCGACGGCCTCGCCGATCGCCTCGGCCTCCTGGCGCTGGGTGAGCTGCTGGGGGCCGGTTATCTCGTAGGCCTGCCCGCGGTGGATGGGCTCGACCAGACAGCGCAGGGCCACCTCGGCGATGTCCGCCTCGTGCACCGATGAGCGCACCGCGTCGGGGTACGGCATCAGTACCGGCTCGCCGGCCCTGATCGCCTGGGCCCAGCCGAGCGTGTTCGCGGCGAATCCGCCGGCGCGCAGGAACGTCCAGTCCGTGCCGGTCGCCTCGATGGCCGCCTCGACGTCGCCCCAGACACCGGGCAGGACGCCCCGCGTCCCGTGCTGCAACTGCGCCGCGGAGAGGTAGACGACGTGCTCGACCTCCGACGCCAGGGCGCTCACGCTCTCGGCCGCCCCGGTGGCGTCGAAGCCCATCCAGTTCCAGAACGCGGCATCGGCTCCCCGGGCGGCGTCGGCCACCGCGTCGGGCCGGGTCGGGTCACCGAGGCGGAGGTCGACCTCGGCGGGCAGCCCCGCGGAGTCCGGACGCCGGGTCAGGGCACGGACGGTGTGGCCGTCGTCCAGCAGACGGCGCACGAGGTGTCGTCCCACCTTGCCGGTGGCGCCGGTGACGAGGACCGTCAGCGGGCGGGTGGTGGTTTCATTCGACGTCGAATTCATAGGCCGAGCTGTCGTATTCACAGGGCGAGTTTACGACTTCTCGGCGACTCGGGCTTTCGCGCTTCTGTGATTTCCGTCATGACGACGATAAGCAGCGAGAATCGCTTGCGTCAGGTACGTTTTTATCGGCGCGTCCCGCCACCTTGCAAATTAATTGCTTTCTCGCGCTTTCCGGTGTCGCCGCGGGCCAGGACGGCCCGCGGCGATATCCGAGGTCACCCTCGCGGAAGCCTTACGCCGGCTTCTCCTCCAGGCGCGGGAACAGCACCGCGCCCTTCGTCACCGTCGTGCCCGCCGGGAGCCTGCCCCACGTGCCCGCGTCCTGCACCCGCTGGTCCGCCAGCGCGCCCAGCGCGGCGTCCGCGCCGAGGGAGTCCCACAGCTTCTGCGACGTCTCCGGCATCACCGGGTTCAGCAGCACCGCGACACCGCGCAGCGCCTCCGAGGCCGTGTAGAGGATCGTCGCGAGAGCCGCCTGGCCCTCGGGGGACGTGTCCTTGGCGACCTTCCACGGCTCCTGCTCCGTGATGTAGCCGTTGACCTGCTTCACGAAGTCGAAGATCGCCAGGATGCCGCCCTGGAAGTCCAGCTCCTCGCCGATCTTCCGGTCGGCCTCGGTGACGGCCTTCGCCAGCCCGTCCCGTACGGCCTGCTCGGCGGCCCCGCCGGACGTCGTCTCCGGCAGCGTGCCCCCGAAGTACTTGCCGACCATCGCCGCGACGCGCGACGCGAGGTTGCCGTAGTCGTTGGCCAGCTCGGAGGTGTACCGGGCGGAGAAGTCCTCCCAGGAGAACGAGCCGTCCTGGCCGAACGCGATGGCCCGCAGGAAGTACCAGCGGTACGCGTCCACCCCGAAGTGCGAGGTCAGGTCCTGCGGCTTGATGCCGGTCAGATTCGACTTGGACATCTTCTCGCCGCCGACCATCAGCCACCCGTTCGCGGCGACCTTGCCCGGCAGCGGCAGGCCCTGCGCCATCAGCATCGCGGGCCAGATGATCGCGTGGAAGCGCAGGATGTCCTTGCCGACGAGATGGACGTCGGCGGGGAACGTCTCCTCGAACTTCGCCGGGTTCTCGTTGTAGCCGACGGCCGTCGCGTAGTTCAGGAGCGCGTCGATCCACACGTAGATCACATGCTTCTCGTCCCACGGCACCGGTACGCCCCAGTCGAACGTCGACCGCGAGATCGACAGGTCCTGAAGCCCCTGCTTGACGAAGTTCACGACCTCGTTGCGCGCGGACTCCGGCTGGATGAAGCCGGGGTTGGCCTCGTAGTGCGCGAGAAGCTTCGGACCGTACTCGCTCAGCTTGAAGAAGTAGTTCTCCTCCTTGAGGATCTCCACCGGCGTCTTGTGGATCGCGCAGAGCTTCAGCCCGGCGAACTCACCCTCGCCGTCGAGCAGTTCGCCCGGGAGCTTGTACTCCTCGCAGCCCACGCAGTACGGGCCCTCGTAGCCGCCCTTGTAGATCTCGTCCTTGTCGAACAGATCCTGGACGAATTCCTGGACGCGGTCCGTGTGCCGCTTCTCCGTCGTCCGGATGAAGTCGTCGTTGGCGACGTTCAGGTGTTCCCAGAGAGGCCGCCACGCCTCGTCGACGAGCTTGTCCGCCCACTCCTGCGGGGTGACCCCGTTGGCCTCGGCCGTGCGCATGATCTTCTGACCGTGCTCGTCGGTGCCCGTGAGATACCACACCTTCTCGCCCCGCTGGCGGTGCCAGCGGGTGAGCACGTCGCCTGCGACGGTCGTGTAGGCGTGGCCCAGGTGAGGAGCGTCGTTGACGTAGTAAATGGGGGTGGTGACGTAGTACGCCCGCCCACCCTGCTCTTCGGATCCAGTGGCGGCCATGGTCGAAATCCTAACGGCCCGCCGACGATGCCCTCACACGGTTAAACGCCGGAGCGACGGCCGGAGCGACCGCCGAAACCTGAGAGTGTGCTTAAAGAGTGTGGATCCGGCACAACCTCCGCCCCCCGTTGGCGCATCTTATGAAGGAGAGGGACGACGGAGCCGCGGCGGAAAGGATCATCATGCGGGTGCTGGTCGCCGAGGACGAGGAGATCCTGGCGGAGCTGATCGCCACCGGCCTGCGCCGGGCCGGTTTCGCCGTCGACACCGTCTACAGCGGGGACGCCGCGCTCGCCTATCTCGGACTGCACGACTACGACGTCGTCGTACTCGACCGTGACCTCCCCCGTGTGCACGGCGACGACGTGGCCCGCAAGCTCGTCGCGGACGAGTCCCGGACCCGGATCCTGATGCTCACGGCGTCCTCCTCCATGGAGGAGCGCGTGAAAGGGCTCGACCTGGGCGCGGACGACTACTTGGGCAAGCCCTTCGAGTTCCCCGAACTGGTCTCGCGGGTACGGGCCCTGCGCCGGCGCAGCGCGCGGGCGTTACCGCCCACGCTGGAGCGGCGCGGCGTCCGGCTCGACACCGTGGAGCGCAGGGCGGACCGGGACGGACTGGCCCTCGATCTCTCCGTGAAGGAGCTGACCGTGCTCCAGATCCTGCTGGAGGCGGACGGCAAGGCCGTGACCGCGCAGCAGTTGCTGGAGCGGGCGTGGGACGCGCAGACCGACCCGCTCGCGGGTGTCGTACGGGTGTGTGTGGGGCAGCTCGGGGTGAAGCTCGGCGATCCGGCGCTGATCCGCACGGTGGACGTGGACGGGGACGGCGGGGGCTACGTCCTGTGAACAGAGGCGTTACGTCTTGTGAGAGGTGACGCGAGTGAGGGGTGACGCGTGGTGACCGGTGCCATCCGTAAACGGATCGCCCTCGTCTACGGCGCGGTCTTCCTCGTCCTCGGCGGCTGCCTGCTCACGGTGGTGAATCTGCTCTCCAGCGCCGGTACGGAGTCGGAGGCCGCCGAGATCGCGGCCCGCGTCGTCCCCGCCAACCCGCCCACCTCGGGCAACGGCTACTTCCTCACCGAACGCGGCGAACTCGCGCCCGTCACCGTCACCCAGCTCACCGACAACGTCAGCGACGCCGCGTCGGACGAGCTGATGTTCTGGTCGGTGGGCGCGCTGCTGGTGATGGCGCTGTGCGCCGTCGCCGTCGGCTGGTGGACGGCGGGCCGGGTGCTGCGCCCCGTGCACGCCATGACGGCGAAGGCGCGGCTGCTCTCCGAACGCAACCTGCACGAGCGGATCGGCGCCACCGGCCCCGACGACGAGCTGAAGGAACTGGGCGACACGCTCGACGCGCTGCTCGGCCGGCTCCAGAAGGCGTTCGACAGCCAGAGCCGTTTCATCGCCAACGCCTCCCACGAGCTGCGTACGCCGCTGGCCACGCAGCGCACGGCGATCCAGGTGGGCCTCGCGGGCGCGGGCTCGCCGGAGGACCTGGCCCACACGAAGGAGATGCTGCTCGACAACAACCGGCGCAGCGAACGCCTCATCGACGGCCTGCTGCTCCTGGCGCGCAGCGAGCGCGAGGTCGAGGACCAGGAGGAGATCCGCTGGGGCGAGCTGGTCACGGAGGAGGCGGCGCGGCACGGTCTGACGGCGACGGTGGAGGAGCCGGGCCGGATACGGGGCAACCGGGCGCTGCTGGACCGGCTGGTCGGCAATCTGCTGGCCAACGCGCAGGCGTACGGGAAGGGCGAGGTCGCCGTCCAGGTGTCGGGGACGGCCCTGACCGTACGGAACAACGGCCCGCACATCGCGCCGGAGGAGATCGCGGCCTTCTTCGAACCGTTCCGCCGGGGCGAGGGCCGCGACCGGATGGGTCCGGGCGCGGGCCTCGGCCTCTCGATCGTCCGCTCGATCGTGACGGCGCACGGCGGCCGGGTGACGGCGGAGCCGGGCGGCGCGGACGGCGGGCTCGCGGTACGGGTGAAGCTGCCGGCGGCGCCGGGGCGGTGACGGGCCGGGGCGGTGACGGGCCGGCGCGGGCCTCAGAACTCGTTGACCTTCTCGCCGTCGGGCACCTGGTAGCAGCCGGAGACGACCATCAGGTTGAGGTTCGGCGATTCATCCTTTGCGAAGTGCCCGATCTTGACGCTGTGCTTCTTCTCGTCGTTGTCGGCGGTGAGGGTGAGGTTCTCGTTCTTGCTCGTGTCCGGCCCGTAGTCGACGACTTTCCAGCCGTGCTCGGGCAGTTCGGTCCTGAGCCGCTCCATCACACCGTCGAGCTGGTCGGCCGATGCCGGGGTGAAGGTCCACGCGTGGAAGACCTGGAAGTACTTCTCCGGGTCCTTGCCGTCGCACTCCGCGACGCCCGGTCCGGGCTCGGACGCCTTCCCCTTGATCCCGATCAGGTCGTACAGCTCGCTGGAGATCCGCTCCGCCGCGTCGGCGGCATCCGCCGAGCTGCTGGTCCCCGCGCCGGGCAGGTCGCCGGAGCCGCCGGAGGTCCCGGACGTCTCGGAGCTGCCCGAGCCGTCGGGGCCGTCTGATCCTTGGGTGTCAGTCATGCCGCATCCAGTGAGGGTCGTGAGGGCGAGGGACAGGAGGAGCGCGGACGCGCCCAGCTTGGTCTTCAATCGGGGGCTTCTTTCCTACTTCGTGTACCTGTAGTGGTCCGGCGGCGGCTTCAGCTCGGCGTCGTCACCCTTGCCCGCCACCACCAGCCCCTGGTTCCGCAGGCTGTCGGTGCTCTCTTTCCAATAATCGCTGTGGCCCTCGGTGTCCGTCTGCAACTGGTTGGCGCCGAAGCGTTCGTCGCTGGGCGTGGTGAAGGCCCCGTGCCAGTCGGTCCCGCCGTGCCCGAAGCGTCCGACGTCCGGCACGACATCCCCCTTCGCCTCCTGGTTCCAGACGTGCCCCTTCGGGACGTCCATCTGATCGGCGTTGCTCACCTGTACGCCGGGGCTGCCCGCGAGGATCACGTCGTCCACGTTGAGATCACCCTGCCGGGCCGCCGATCCGATCAGGGTCGTGCCGTACGAGTGGCCGACCGCCGTACGGTGCGGGTCCGATTCGGCCGTACGCGACGCGTCGAGCCCGTCGAGGAAGCGGTTGTAGGCCGGGGCGCCGTCATTGGCGTAGTGGCTGAACGGCGAGTCCTTGACGATGTCCTGCGGGGCGTCGTACCCGAGCCAGGTGATCGTGGACACCGAGCCGTTCTCGGCACCGGCGGCCACGCGCCACAGATTCTCCATCCGGCCGATGTCACCCCCGATACCGCCCAGGTTCGAGGTCGTGCCCGGCACATAGACGGCCTGGTGGTCGGCCGTGTCCGGATTGCCGTTGGCCACGATCGCGCGGCCGTTGCCCTCCGGGCTGAAGCCGAGGAGGTACGCCTCGGGCAGACCGCGCTGACCGGTCCGGTCGAACCGGTCCTGGATGCTGCCCATGCCCTTGAGGGACTTGTTGAGCTGCTCGTACCGGTCCCCGTACTTGTTGTGCCAGGCCATCCACTCGTCGGTGTGCACCTTGGACGGGTACATCCCCGCGGTGATCCACGTCCACTCGTTGGCGGGCGGCTTGGGCATGGCGTCCAGCTCCATCTGGAGCTGGCCCCGCTTCTCCTCCAGGACGACGCGGTTCGCCTCGTCGCGGACCGTCGCGGGCAGCCCGTCGAGCGCCCCCACCGTGTCCGGCCGCAGCGCGAGCCATGCCGCCTGCTCCTCCGGGCTGAGCTTCTTCCACCACTCGGCGTTCTGCGCCGGGGTGCCGTCCTTGGGGACCTGCGGCAGCGAGTCGAGATAGCTCTGGCCCGCCTCGCGGACCCCGCCCATGTCCGACTGCGCGTCGGCCCAGTCCGCCTTGGAGACGGTCAGATCGTCGTCGGCCTTCAACGCGCGCAGTTTCGGGGCCCACTTGGCGTCCGCGTCGGTGGCTTCCTTCACGGCGTCGGCGATCCGGTTCGCGTACGCCATCGCCCTGCCGTAGTACGGATTGGGGTGGATGCCCGCCGCCTGCCGCTCCAGCGCGTCGGACGTCGGGCTGCCCCCGGCGCTCCCGGACACCGTGCCGCCCGGCTCGTCCTTCTCCGCGCCGGGCTTCCTGCCGGCGGGGTAGCCGACCGAACCGTCCTGCCGCACCGAGCAGTTGTCGGCCTCGGCGTCCGCGACGGCCGCGTCCAGCTTCCGCTTCGCGGCGGCCATGTCGAAGGCGAAGCCGGTCAGCGCGGTGCTCACCAGTCCGCACTCGGTCTGCGCGTAGTGGAAGTTCTTCGACAGATTGCCGAGTTCGCGCAGGGCGGCCGTGGCCGCCGCGCCCTTCAACTGGGCGCTGATCCCCGCGGTGATGCGGTTGTTGATCGTGTCCTTGGCGGCACTGGCCATGTCACCGGTCGTCCGGTAGCCGTCGGCGGCCTCTTCGTATTCCGACGGTTTGAAGCTCTTCAGCGTCGCGAGATCCATGACCGCCGATCACCGTCCCTTCGGCGCCTGGCCGCCGACGGCCTCGGTGTCCGCGTACTTGACCTTGAGCTGGTCGATGTCGTTCAGCACGGACTCGTCGGACTTCGCGAGGTCGTGGCCCGACCTCTCCAGCAGCCCGCCGAGTTCACCGCAACGGGCGCTCACGTCGCCGACGTACTTCTTCCAGGAGTCGTACAACTCCTTCTGCGCGGCGGCACTCTGGCAGCCGCTGGTCTCCCCGAGCCCGGCCTGTCCGTTCTCCAGCGCGGTCAACGCCTTCGTGATGTCGGCCTTCAGCCCGGTGACGCCCTCGCCGGCCTTCACCCAGACCTTCTTGTCCGACTTCAGACTGTCGGAGAACGGGTTACCGCCGCCGGCGCCGTCGTCGGCCGGATACTGGTTGAGCTGCATCTGCGTGGAACCCCGGGCCGCCACATCGGCCTTGAGTCCCTCCCACTCGTCCCACGCCATCCGCGCGTTCCCCCTCCTGTCGGACACGGCGTTACGTATGAGCCAGGAGAGCGTAGTGGGTCGACAACGCCTGTGTCGCGAAAGGCGTGTCCGACGGGTGGAATTGTCGGCCCGGCCGTCCGCGGTCCTGCTAGACAGCGGCCATGAACAAGGTCACGATCCGCCCCGCCGGTCTCGCCGAGGTCCCCGCGCTGCTGGCCTTCTGGGCGCGGTCCGCCGAGGGCGTCAGCATCACGGACGACCTGGACGGGGTCACGCGTCTGATCGTCCGCGACCCGCAGGCCCTGCTGGTGGCCGAGTCCCACGACGGGGCCGTTGTCGGCACGGTCATCGCCGGTTACGACGGCTGGCGCTGCCACCTCTACCGGCTGGCCGTCGACCCGGACCACCGCCGCCGGGGCATCGCCGCCGCGCTGCTCGCCGCCGCGCACGAACGCTTCGTGGCACTCGGTGGCCGCCGGGCCGACGCGATGGTCCTGGACGACAACGAACTCGCCCGACACGCCTGGCGCGACGCGGGTTACGAGGCGCAGGAGCAGTGGAGCCGCTGGGTCAGACCGCTCTGACCGCGGCCCGCACTCGCGCGGCCAGGTCGGCGACCTCTTCGGGGGTCGGCGCCAGCACCCCGTTCTCGGTCATCAGCGCGTGATACTGCTGCCGCTCCGGCGGCACCCGGGCGGCAACGCGGCGATGTGCCAGTGCAGATGGGAGTTGGCGCGCGTTGCTCGTACGCGGCGATGTCCATCTCCATGGAACTTCACCCTACGGGCAGGGTGAAGTTCCCTGGGCGTGTCGTCTCCGTTCGGGGCCGGACGTTGGAGACTGCGGAGTATGCCCTCTCCGCGTTTCGTCTTCATCGACCCCGACGGCACCGGCGGTGACTGGACGCATGTGGTGGTCGAGGCACCCACGGGTGTCGTCTACCAGCAGGAGTACGGCGGCACTTCGCGCCGGCAGGGCCAGGCCGAGGGCTACTTGGTGCCCCTGTCCGGAGGGTCGGACAGGGTCGACGCCCTGGCTGCGGTCTTCGAGCCGTTCCGGGGCGGCGGGGCCGGAGACCATGTCTGGGCCGGGGCGGAGCTGGACGCCCTGCGGGCGGCCGTCGGTGCCGTCCGCTACTGGCTGTGCGACGGCACGGCGGAGACGCCCCACCCACTACGCCTGGACGAAACCCGGCTGACCGAGGCCGACGAGGCGTGGCTGCCGGTGCACACGCCCGACGGCCCCGGACTCCTGGTCTGGTCGGCCAGACGCGTCAGACCACTGTGAGGTCGGGCCGAGCACGCCGAAACTCATCAGGGCGTCACACCACCCGGTCGGCGGTGAGCTTGCGGGGCGTCCGCGCCAGCAGCGTACGCAGCCGGTCCGCGGGCGCCGGAGCCCCCGGGTCCACCGGCATGGCGAGCATCGGGCCGCCGGAGCGGATCGCCTCGCCGAACTTGAGCCACGTGGCCCAGTACGCGTCCGGGTCGGCGTAGTACGGCTTCACGTAAGCGTCGGTCTCCGGCTCGAAGCGCCAGCTCTCGGCCAGGGGGCCGACGTCGACGGTGTCGAAGCCCAGCCGGTCGATCAGGGCGGCGGCGCTCGCCTTCGCCTCCGCGTCGTCGCCCGCGATCGGCAGCGCGCTACGGTCGGGGGCGCCCGCCGGACGGGCGAGCGGCAGGATGTGCTGCTCGTTCATGTTGTTGAACGCCTTCACGAGCTTCGCGCCGGCCAGGTGCTCCTGGACGAGTTCGCTGGAGGTGGTCCTGCCCGAGTCGAGCACCTCAATGGCGCCGGCGAGAAACGGGTAGTAGTTCATCGTGTCGAACACAATCTTGCCTGCCAGCGGGGCGGCGGGAAGCTGCCGGTAGGCGCCCAGCGGAATGCTCGCCACCACCCAGTCGCCCGCCCGTGCCGCCTCCTCTGGCGTCGCCGCCCGGGCCCGCCCGCCGAGTTCCGCCACCGCGTCGGCCAGGGTCTCGGGCCCGCGCGAGTTGGACAGGACGACGTCGATGCCCGCCGCGACGGCGAGCCGGGCGAGCTTCGTGCCGATGTTGCCGCTGCCGATGAAGCCAAGAGTTGCCATGGGAAGGGTCTCCTCAGGTTGCGGACGGTCCGGTCCGCCGGTGGTTCCGCCCAAGAGCCGGGGCAGGCGGGATCCCGAACCGGAGCAAGCGCTCCTCTTGAACGTAACACAACCGGAGCGCGTGCTCCGTTAAGAGTCGGGGGCCGCTGTAAGCTGAGCGCCGTGCCCTCTGCCGACCAGCCCGTTCCCACACCCGCGCAGCCTCCCAGGCGCGCCCGCCGAGCGGACTCCGAGCGCAACCGCGCCGCGATCACCGACGCGGCCACGGCCGTCCTGGCCGAGCAGGGCATCACGGCGGACGTCCGCGAGATCGCCCGCCGCAGCGGCGTCGGCATGGGGACGCTCTACCGCCACTTCCCCACGAAGGACGACCTGCTCTCCACCGTCCTGAAGCAGATGTTCACGTCCTGGCTGACCGCCGCCCACCGGACGGCCGCCGCCACCGAAGATCCCTGGCAGGCCCTGACCGGCTTCTTCGAGCAGACCCTGACCAACCAGTCCCACAACCGCGCTCTCGTCGAGAGCTACGCCGCCACCGTCGACTGCGCCCAGCAGCGCGACACCGTCATCGACGACCTGCGCACGCGCTGCCTGGACGCCGGCCTTCTGCGCGCCGACGTCACCACCGCGGACCTCGTCCTGCTGCTCACATCCCTGAGCCAAGCCGTCCAGCTGACCGGTGACACCCACCCCGGCCAGTGGCACCGCCTCCTGCGCATCTCCCTGGACGGCCTCAGCAGCCGCAACCCCGAACCGCTGCCCGCGCGTAGGTGAGGAAACCGGACCAGGCGGCGGGGGTGAGAACGAGGACCGGGCCGGTGGGGGTCTTGCTGTCGCGTACGAGGACGAGACCGGGGTGCTGGTCGGCGACCTCGATGCAGTTGCCGCCGTCGCTGTTGCTGTAACTGGACTTACGCCACGGGCTAGCCATTGGCGCGGTCGCCGACGAAAGCGACGAAGTCGCCCCAGGCGGCGGGGTTGATGAGGAGCACCGGACCGGTGGGGGTCTTGCTGTCGCGGACGGGGATGACGCCGGCGTGCCCGTCGGCGACCTCGATGCAGTTACCGCCGTCGCCGTTGCTGTAGCTGGACTTACGCCATTGGGCGGTGCTCAGGTCGGGTCGGGGGCGCATGGTGTTTTCTCCTCCAGCAGTCGCTCAATGAACGCCACGGAATCACGTGGCGACAGGGCCAAGTCCCTCAGTAGATCGTAGGACAGGCGGAGTTTCTCGACCTCTGACGGATCTTCGATCAGCGTCCCCGAGTGAGCGTCTTCCGTGTACGCGACGGCCCTGCCGTCCGGAAGCCAGAGGATGGTGACCGACGTGCCCAGCAGGGCGTGCGGCCCCGCATCAAAAGGCAACACCTGAAGCATGACGTTTGGCAACTGGCTTGCTTCCAGCAGTTGTTGAAGTTGCTTCCTCCACTCCTTCGGGTCGCGAGTCTTGCGGCGCAGTACGGATTCGTCCAGGATCGCGCGGAAGTGGGGTGCGTCCTCGCGGCGCAGCAAGTCCTGGCGACCCAGTCGCGCGGCGACCTCTTCCGACAGTTCGTTCTCGTCGCGGGGGCGCGTCGCCTCGAACACCTCACGGGCGTACCCCTCCGTCTGGAGCAAGCCCGGAATGGCGCCGACCCCGTACTCGTACCGAACCCTGGCCTTCGCCTCCAACTGCATGAACAGCTTGTACTTGTCGGCGAACGCGTCCTCGCGTGCGAGCACCCACAGCATCGTCAGATGCTCGGCCGCCGTCCCGTACACCGCCCCCAACGCCGCGATCACCTCCGGTGACCCCACCCGCGCCCCCGTCTCCAGCTTGTGCAAGTACGCACGGTCATACGTCGTCTCTTCACCCAACTGCGCCAGTGACTTGCCCGACTCCTCCCGTAGCCGGGCCAGTTCCTTCGCGAGCATTTGGCGGGCCGACGGCCTCTGACCTGCGTTCGACTTCCGTGCGCCCATGACAACTCCCCTGTGTCCCACGCCAACCGGGCTATGGCCGAGCCCTTTTGGACAGGGCCGTATCTGCCGATTCTTGATGCACGGAACGTAGTTGCGCAATGACGGAAAGGTGCGTCCCTCTTATGTTCGAACCTGACACTCGAACGCCGTCCCGCGTCGTCACCGATCTGGCCGAGTTGGAATCCGTCGTACACGCGGGCGGTTTCTGGCGGCTCGTACCGGAGGTTGTCCCCCGTGTGTACGCACCGGTGACACCTGAGCTGCTGCGGCGCGTTGAACAAGGACTGAAGCGGGTGGCCGGATGAGCGGCAGTGACGCGCGGCGGTTTCTGTCCCGGTTGATGAGTGCGTTCGGTACGGATGGGGTGCTGGTGGTGCGGAAACTCGACAGCAAGGGTGACGGCGACGGCGACGCCGACACGGAACAGATTCTCGGGCCGGGCGCGGCGCTGGCCTGGCCCAAGTGCCAGTGCGGCAATCCGAAGTGCCCGGACTATGTGCCGCCTCCGTCGGAGCTGAGCGTGCGCCTCGCGGAGCGCAACCGAAACAGTCGGCGGGGCGGCATTTGAGTGTGGAAGTCTGACGCGATGACCATGCACGACGATCAAGTGGACGTGACCGCGGAGACGGTCGGGGAGTTGATCCGGGAACAGTTCCCGCAGTGGCGCGGCAAGGAGATCCGGTTCCTGCCGTCGGCGGGGACGGTGAACGCCATCTTCCGGGTCGGGGACGATCTCTCCGCCCGTTTCCCGTTGCGGCTGACCGAGCCCGCCGAGGTGCTGGCGCTGCTGGAGCGGGAGGCCGAGGCGAGCGCGGAGTTGGCGGGGGTGTCCCCGTTCCCCGTACCGGAACCCGTCGCCCTGGGGGAGCCCGGGGCCGGCTACCCCATGCCGTGGTCGGTGCAGACGTGGTTGCCGGGAACGGTCGCCTCGGACGCCGACGCCGACGCCGGTCTGCGTGGGTCGGACGCCTTCGCGCGGGACCTCGCGGTGTTCATCGCCGCTCTGCGCACGGCGCCCACGCGGGGACGGGTCTTCAGCGGCGGCGGGCGGGGCGGCGAACTCACGCAGCACGACGGGTGGATCGAGAAGTGCTTCGAGGAGAGCGGGGATTTGCTCGACGTGCCCCGGCTGCGGGAGGTGTGGAGCGAACTGCGGGAGCTGGGGCGCACGGGGGCCGATGTGATGAGCCACGGCGACTTGATACCGGGCAACGTGCTGGTCGTGAGTGATCGGCCGTCCCGGCTCGGGGGCGTCCTGGACACGGGCGGATTCGCCCCGGCAGACCCGGCGTTGGATCTGGTCGGCGGGTGGCATCTGCTGGACCGGGGGCCGCGGGATGTGCTCCGGCGCGAGCTGGGCTGCGACGACCTGACCTGGGAGCGCGGAAAGGCGTGGGCGTTCGCACAGGCGATGGGGCTGGTCTGGTACTACGTCGAAAGCAATCCCACGATGAGCACGATGGGGCGGCGGACACTCGGCCGCGTTCTGGAATCGACGTAGGAGTGCCGGGCGGCCTGCTGCTTTCCAATTGGAGGGTGGGAGGAATCCGGGCGTCGTCCGTTCCGGCGGGTGCGCGTGAACCGCGGGATGTCTTCGACCGTAGTAGGGGCGGCTGTCGAGTGCAGCCGGACGCCACCAGCCCCGTCACTACACCGAAGGAGCAGCCATGGACGACGCGTCGATGCCGGATTATCAGGGGGATCCCTCCCAGGACAATCCCCTCTGGGATAACGAGTTCATGGATCTCAGGGAATTCGAGAACTTCTGGGCCATGCAGTTGACGTATCTGGATCTGCAAATGCAGTCCACCCGTCTCGGAGATACGCCGCAAGCGGCCGGGATTCTCAGCGAAATGGCTGAAATGCATCCCCGGTACAGTCAGGCACACAACTATCACTACCGGCCGGAAGCGTACCGTCCGGAGCTGATTCCGCCGGTCCTGCGGCGGCAGTCCGCGACGCCTCCGGAGCCGGATTCATCGACGACTGCAAGCCGAAGGACCGCTGTGGCGGCCCAGCCGCCGGGACAGCTGACCGTTCCGGCGACGGATCGCCGATCCAGGGCGGTGCGTGAAAGCCGGCGATCGAACAGCTCGGCCGCTTCGAGTTCACGTGCGAGCCAGGGCAACAGCCAGAGCACTGAACCGAGGAAGAGGCAGAAGCACTAGCCAGTCGCACGGCCTCCCCACGAGCGACGTCAGTGCCTCGCCGAGCGACCGTAGACTCCCGGCCCTTGTGGGGCCGGGTCGAATGACCCAGTTCGGCACTCCGCCCGACGGGTCCGTACATGTCGTGAAAGGAAGGTCCGACGATGACTGAAGCGATCGTGAGGACCGGTGGGGACGGCGACGGCGGCCATCGCAAGTGACGCTCAGCTCTGAGCGGGACGACCGCGCCGGTGGGGAGCTGGTGCGGTCTCTCCTTGACAGCGGTGCCCTGACGGACGATTGGGCCGAGACCTTCAGGGCCGTGCCGCGCGCGTGGTTCCTGCCGGATCTTGTCTGGGTGTACGACATGGGCACCGGGCGCAGCGTGCCCGTGTCCCGTGTCGAGGAACCCGACGCGTGGGAGCGGGCCGCGTACGCGAATGTGCCGCTCGTGACGCAGTGGGACGACGGCCGGCACAGCGGCGCCGAGCCGGGGGTCGTGGCGACCAGTTCCGCGAGCATGCCGTCCGTCGTGGCGGCCATGCTGCGGGACCTGGACGTACGTGACGGCATGCGGGTGCTGGAGATCGGCACCGGTACCGGCTGGAACGCCGCGCTGCTCGCCCACCGGCTGGGCGGCGGCAACGTGGCGAGCGTCGAGATCGACGCCGAGGTCGTCGCGCGGGCCCGGACGGCGCTGGCGCGCGTGGGGCTGGGGCCCGAGGTGGTCCACGGGGACGGGCGGGACGGGTGGCCGGGCCCGGCGCCGTACGACCGGGTGATCGCCACGGCGGGCGTACGGGCGCTGCCGCCCCGCTGGCTGGCACAGACCCGGCCCGGCGGGGTCGTCCTCGCCCCGTGGGGCACGCACTACAGCGACCAGGACGCGCTCCTCCGGCTGACCGTGGGGGACGACGGCGGGGCGGAAGGGCCGTTCCTGCGCATGGTCGAGTTCATGAAGCTGCGTGACCAGCGGCTGGACTGGGACCGATTCCGCGCGTACGTACCCGCGGGCCCCGACTTCCCCGGTGACGCCGATGTGTCCCGAACGACCCTCACCCTGGGGGACTTGGGAGGCCGGTACGAATCCGTGCGGTTCGTCGCCGGGCTTCGCGTGCCCGATTGCGCCCATGTCGTCAACCGGACCGGCGAGGCCGCCGGGAAGGCGTGGTTCTTCGATCTGGGCGGTGGCCGGTCGTGGGCCGTCGCCGAGTTCCGCGCGGGGGAGACGGCCTCAACTGTCCATCAGTCGGGGCCGCGCCGGCTCTGGGACGAGGTGGAGGCCGCCGTGACGTGGTGGGCCGGGCGGGGTCGGCCGGGTGTCGAGCGGTTCGGGCTCACCGTCGGGCCGGACGGGAGCGCGCGGTCCTGGGGCGGTGGTGACGGGACGTAATCGTCGCAGCCCCTTGCCATGGACCTATCGAATAACGATATGCTCCTCGCGTCTTGGCATATCGAGAATCGATAAGGAGCGGCGAGATGGACACGCGACTCACGAGGACCCTGGCCTCGGTGACCTTCGTACTGGCGGTGCTCTCCGGGCTCGCGTTCCTCGGCAAGGGCGCCATACGCATGGCCGACGACGGCGACATCTGCGTGCGGACGGGCTTCTGGGCCAACGCCGCGCTGGAGGGCGGACTGCCAGTCGGCAAGGGCGTTGACGCGTCCAGCAGCGCCGCGCGGCTCTGTCAGGAAGGCCCCTCCGTGGGGCAGCGGGCCGCCGACCTCGGGGGTGAACTCCCGTGGCTGCTCTTCGGGTTCGTCGCGCTGCTGCTGTTCTCGCTGCTGATGAAGGCCGTCGTGCGGGAGGGGCCCTTCACCGGGACCGTGGCGCGGCGGCTCTCCGTGCTCGGCTGGTCCGTCACCGTCGGTACGCCGCTGGCCGGGCTCGTCGTCGGGTGGTCGCAGTCCTGGCTGGTGGACAGCATGGCGCCGATCGTGGGGTCGGGGCCGGAGGTGGCCGGGCCGCAGGTGCTGATCCTCGCCGGGCTCACCGCGGTGATCATGGGGCGGATCATGCGTGAGGGTGTGCGCATGCGAGAGGACCTCGAAGGGACCATTTGATGGCCGAAGAGGAACTTCACGGGATCCAGATCCATCTCGACCGGATCCTCGCCGAGCGCGGGATGACGCTCACCGAACTGTCCGCGCGGGTCGGGATCACCGTCGTCAATCTGTCCGTACTGAAGAACGGGCGGGCCAAGGCCATCCGCTTCTCCACCCTGTCGAGGATCTGCGAGGTCCTGCGGTGCCAGCCCGGAGACCTGATCACGCACGATCCCGAGGGGCCTTCGGCGCCGTAGGGCGGTGGCCCGGCAACGAGACGCGCCCTCCGTCGTCGTTCACCGGAGGGCGCGTCTCGTGGTGTCTCGGGTGCGATCAGGCCTTGTTCGCCGCCCACCAGGCGGGCAGCGCCGCGAGCAGGTTGGCGTACAGCTCGGTGTCCGGGAGGTCCTTCGGCGCCGGGCCCGCGTGGAAGAACGCCACGTTCGCGGCCTTCGCGTCCGCGCCGAGCTTCCTCGCGAAGTCGAAGCCCTTCGCCTCCCGCTCGCCGAACGCCACGATCTGCCAGAACAGCGGCAGCTTCGCCGCCTCGGCGAACGCCTTCTCCGCCACCAGCTTTGCCTCGGGCGCACCGTCCGTCTGGAAGATCACCAGCGCCGGGCCGGGGTTGCCGGCCTTCTCGTGCAGGGCGACGACCTCTTCCACCGCGGCGGCGTAGTTCGTCCGGCCCATGCGGCCGAGTCCGGCGTTGAGTTCGTCCACCCGGTTCTCGTACGAGGAGAGGGAGACCTCCCCCGTACCGTCGATCTCGGTCGAGAAGAAGACGATCTGCACGGTCGCCTTCTCGTCCAGCTGCGCCGAGAGCGCGAGCGCCTGCTCGCCGAGGCGCTGGGCGCTGCCGTCCTTGAAGAAGGGGCGCATCGAACCCGAACGGTCGAGCACGAGGTAGACGGTCGCCCGCTCACCGGCGAGGCCGAGGTCCTTGAGCGCGGCGCCGGCGGCCTTGTACGCGTCGACAAGGCCGGGCGCGCGGGTGTTGACCTGCGCGAGGGAGTGCGCGGGCTTGCCGGCGGCGGCCGGGGCGGGGGCGGGGGCGACGGCGGAGACCGGCTCGGCGGCGGCAACCGGCTCGGGGGCGGCGACCGGCTCGGGCTCGGGTACGACGACGGGCTCGGGGGCCGCGACGGGCTCGGCCACCGCGACCGGCTCCGGCTCCGGTACGACGACGGGCTCGGGCGCGGGGGTGGGCTCCGGGGTGGGTTCCGGTACGACGACCGCGGCCACGGGCTCGGGCTCGGGGACGACCACCGGCTCGGGCTCGGGGGCGGGCACGACCACCGGCTCGGGTACGACCTCCGCGACCGGCTCCGGCTCGGGCAGCGCCACCGGCTCCGGCTCGGGCGCCTTCACCGGCTCGGGCACGGGCGCCGCCTGCGCCGGGACCGTCGCCGTCTTCGGCTCCTCCCGCTTCGTCTGCGCCGGGACGCTCGGCTCCGGCGTCGACGTACGCGGGTTGTCGAACGCCGCGGCGACCAGGTCGTCGGCCTTCTCCGCCTCCGACCGCTCCGCCTTCGGCGGCTCCGTCTTCGTCTTCGTCGTGGACTTCTCCGCCGTCACTCCCGAAGAGGCGGCGGGTGACGGCTCCTTGGCCGGTGCGGGCACCGTGGCCGTCGTCGTGGTCGTGGTCGTCGTCGAGGTGACTGGCGTCGAGGGCTCTGGCTGATGCGTACGTTCGGTCTGGGCCGGTACCGTCGTGGCCGCCGACTCGTCACGCTCCGCACGCTCGCGACCAAACACCTTGCGCAGCAAGCTCCGAATGCCCATGGGCGAGGCCTTTCAGATGAGTTGGGTGCGGCATATATCCGTACTTGGAACAGGGGATCCGGGGGCATACCCCGACCGGAACTCAGCTTCCCTGGCCACGGCGGATACGTAAGGTTAGCGGCCACTTGGCGCCCGCTCCGGCAGGGGCGCCCCGGGACCTGGAATGTGGTGGCCGTGTGGCGGCCTCAGGACCCCGGTCGACGCACATTCATTCCGTGTTCATCTTCAGGCCGCTGAACCGGGTGCCTACGCGCATAGCGTCGCCGCCGTACATATCCCGACACATTGTCGGCGCAGGGCGCGCCGAGCAAAGCCCACCGGAGGGGAAAGTGCGCAAACTGCTGCCGCTGCTCAACTCGCACCCCGGCGGACGTTCCGCCATGACTTGCCGTTACCGCTGTGGTGACGCCTGTTTCCACGAGACGCCCAACACCAGTGACAACGAGTACGTCGGCGACGTCATAGCGGGTGCGCTCTCCCGCCGGTCGATCATGCGCGGCGCCGCCGTGGTGACCGTCGCCGCCGCCGCGGGTACCGCGATCGTCGCGGGCACCGGCAACACCCCCGCCTCCGCCACCCCTCTGGTCGGGGCCGACAAGGGCCACGGCAAGGGCGGCAAGAAGCCCGACGGCGCGCGTGGGCTGCGCTTCACGCCGGTCGCGCCCAACACCGCCGACAAGGTGACCGTCCCCGACGGCTACACGCAGAACATCGTCGTCCGCTGGGGCGACCCGATCCTGCGCGGCGCCCCCGAGTTCAACCCGAACAAGCAGACCGCCAAGGCGCAGGCCGGCCAGTTCGGCTACAACAACGACTTCCTGAGCCTGCTGCCGCTCAAGAGCGAGCGCGGCAAGCAGCTCCTCGTGGCCAACCACGAGTACACGGACGAAATCCTGATGTTCAAGGATTACGACGCCGACAACCCCACCCGCGAGCAGGTCGAGATCGCCTGGGCCGCGCACGGCCTGTCGGTCGTCGTGGTGGACGAGCAGCCGCGCAGCGGAAAGCTCACCGTCGTGCCGCGCCACGAGCTGAACCGCCGTATCACCGTCACGAGCGAGTTCCGGCTCACCGGCCCGGCCGCGGGCTCCGACCTGCTGCGCACGTCGGCCGACCGTTCGGGCAAGAAGGTCTACGGCACGCTCAACAACTGCGCCGGCGGCACCACCCCGTGGGGCACGATCCTGTCGGGCGAGGAGAACTTCAACCAGTACTTCGCCAACGGATCGAGCGACACCGACAAGCGTTACGGCATCGGCACCGCCGCCACCGAGCGCAAGTGGGAGCGGTTCGACAAGCGCTTCGACCTGAAGAAGGAGCCCAACGAGGCGCACCGCTTCGGCTGGGTCGTCGAGCTGGACCCGTACGACCCCGACTTCACGCCGCGCAAGCGCACCGCGCTCGGCCGCTTCAAGCACGAGGCCGCGCAGCCGCGCCTCACCGCCGACGGCCGCGCGGTCGTCTACATGGGCGACGACGAGAAGTTCGACTACTTCTACAAGTTCGTGTCGTCCAAGGCGATGAAGAAGGGCAACAGCCGCGCCGCCCGCGACCACAACCTGACGCTGCTGGACGAGGGCACGCTGTACGTCGCGAAGCTGACCGGCGACAGCCCCGTCGAAGACATCGACGGCAGCGGCAAGCTGCCCAAGGACGGCGAGTTCGACGGTTCGGGCGTGTGGATCCCGCTCGCCACCGGCGACGTGTCGCACGTGCCCGGCATGACCGCCGACGAGGTGTACGTCTTCACGCGCCTGGCCGGTGACAAGGTCGGCGCCACGAAGATGGACCGCCCCGAGGACGTCGAGCCCTCGCCGCGCACCGGTCGCGTGTACGTCGCGCTGACCAACAACACCGACCGCGGCGCCGCGGGCAAGGCCCCGGCGGACGAGGCCAACCCGCGCAAGGCCAACAAGCACGGGCAGATCCTGGAGCTGGCCGAGAACTGGGACGACCCGGCGGGCGACGGCTTCGCCTGGCGGCTGTTCCTGGTCGCGGGTGACCCGAAGGACCCGGCGACCTACTTCGCGGGCTTCCCGAAGGACAAGGTCAGCCAGATCTCGTGCCCGGACAACGTGGCCTTCGACGACCACGGCAACCTGTGGATCTCCACCGACGGTGCCCAGCTCGGCTCGCACGACGGCCTGTTCGGCGTGGCGACGCAGGGCGAGCGGCGCGGTGAGCTGAAGCAGTTCCTCACCGTCCCGAACGGCGCGGAGACCTGCGGCCCGATCATCCAGGACCGGCGCGTCCTGGTCGCGGTGCAGCACCCGGGCGAGATCGACGGCGCCACCGTCGACAACCCGCTCAGCGCGTGGCCCGACGGGCGCGGCAAGATGGTCCGCCCGGCGGTCGTGGCGGTCTGGCGCAAGGACGGCGGCGACATCGGCGTCTGAGTCACCTGACGTCTGACACATCTGACGTCTCCGATCGCCGGACGGGCTGTTCCCAGCCCGTCCGGCGATCGTCATCTGCGGATGCGCGGGGTCATCTGCCCGGCGGCGAGTGCCACGGCAGCCGCGCGCTCAACGTGAACGTGCCGTCCACCGAGCCGTGCCGCAGTGTGCCGCCGTCCAGTTCGACGCGCTCGTGCAGACCGGTGAGGCCCGCGCCCGCGCCGGGGATCTCCGACTCGGCCAGCCCCGCCGGCAGCGGATTGCTGACCTCGACCGTCACCTCGTCACGCGGCGGGCCCGCGTACACCCTCACCCTCACCCGTGAACCGGGCGCGTGCTTGCGGGCGTTGGTCAGCCCCTCCTGGACCACGCGGTAGGCCGTGCGCTGGAGCTGGGGCCGGGGCGCCTCGGACTCGGGGCCGATCTCCGCGCCGTAGTCCACCGTCTGGCCCGCCGCCCGCGCCTCGGCCACGAGATCCAGCAGATCGGCCATCTTCGGCTGCGGCGGGGCGGGTTCACCGCTGTCGGTGTCGGTGTCGGTGCGCAGCACGTACAGGACGTCGCGCAGCTCGTTCAGCGCCTGGTGCGCGTTGTCCCGGATGACCTGCGCGCTGTCGGCGATCTCGGCGCCGGTCAGCCGCACGCCGGAGCCCGCCTCGGACTTCCGTGTGCGGTACGCGAGCGCTCCGGCGTGCACGGACAGCAGCGAGATCCGGTGGGCGAGGACGTCGTGCATCTCGCGTGCGATGGCGGTGCGTTCGGCGCGTCTGGACTCGGCGAGGCGGCGGGCGTGCTCCGTACGCTCCCGGTCGGCGTCCTCGCGCAGCTTCAGTACGAGCAGCCGGCGGGCCCGGAGCGCGCTGCCCCAGGCGAAGAAGACCAGGAAGTAGGCGAGGACGAAGACCGCGGCGGCCCAGCCGCCCTCGTGCGGGACGGAGTAGATCAGTACGTACGGGGTGACGGCCGCGATCATCAGGCACAGCACCGGCAGCGACCGCTGCCACGGGACGCGCAGCGCGAGGTTGAGGATGATCACTATGCCCGCGCCGGTGCCGGTGTTGGTCAGGGCGCCGACGGGCACCTGGATCAGCGCCAGGGCGAGCGGGAAGCGGCGGCGCCACCAGAGGGCGAGGCAGGCGACCGCGCCGAGCGGCGCGTCCAGGGCGAGGAGCCAGTCCGGGAGGTAGTCGTAGGTGTCGAGGCGGCTGGCCATCAGCGCCCAGATGCCCGCGGCCCAGGCGAAGGCGAGAGCGTCGACGGTCCAGTCACGGGCGGTGCGGCGGACGGGGCCGGCGGGACGGCCGCCGTCGCCGCTCCCGCCGGGGAAGGCCAGCGCGCCGGGCAGTATCGACCTCGGTACGGAGTCGCGCTCGCCGCTGTCGCCGGCGTGGTCGTCCCTGTGGTTGTCCCTGTCGCGGTGCGGCCGGCCGGGGTCGGTCATGGCCCGAGCCTAAGCGGGCGCCGTCGGACGGCGAAACGCCTCGCCCGGGCCATGACGGCTCAGTGGGCGGCGGGCTTGCGGAAGCTCTCGATCAGGCTGGTGAAGCTGTCGTCGGCGTGCCCGGCCGCCATGCCCCGCTCGAAGACCGCCAGGACGGCAGCGATCAGCGAGGGGTCGACCCCGGCGTCCTCGGACGTCCGCACCACGTGGTCGACGCTCGCGACGCCCATGGCGAGCCGGTCGACGTCGCCGGGGTGCTCGCCCGCGTCGACGCGCGGGGTGTAGAAGCCGAAGAAGTCCGGCATCGAGGCGGCCGTGCCGGAGAGGTACGGCAGCATTTCCGCGGCCGTGATGCCGTGCGCGTCGGCGACCGCGAGGGAGTGCAGGAAGGCCAGCGACGTCGTCCAGAAGACACCCATCTGGAGTTGGTAGTACAGCGCGGCCAGCCCCGGGTCCTCGCCCCGGTAGTCGGTCGATGTGAGGACTTCCAGCACCTCCCGGGCGCCCTCGAACACACTCTTCGGGCCGCTGTAGAAGGTGACGGAGTCCCGTTTGCCGATCCCGGCGGGCGACACCGACACACCGCCCGTGAGGTGCCGCGCACCGTGGCCGGCCGCCCAAGTGGCCGCCGCCCGCGCCTTGTCGGGGGTGTCCGAGGTGAGGTTGATCAGAGTCCGGCCCGGCAGGGCGTCGGTGGCGGACCCGAGGACCGCGTACATCGCGTCGTAGTCGGTCAGGCTGATGACGACGAACTCAGCGGCGGACAGCGCGTCGGCCGGGGTGGCGGCGAGGGTGGCGCCCCGGGCGACCAGGCCGTCGGCCTTGCCGCCGGTCCGGTTCCACACGGTCACGGGGTGGCCGCTGTCCAGGTACGCGCTGGTCATCGCCCGTCCCATCGGGCCCAGTCCGATGACGGTGACCGACTGCTTGCGCATCACAACTCCTTCTGTCCTTCGGGTGGTTGGGGCAATCGCCCCGGATCTCTGGAGTGATCGTTCTATCCGGCGACGAGGCTAGCACCTCACTAGAGCGAACGCTCTATTTAGTGAAGATCCGAAACTCGTTGCCCTCCCCCGGCCGCCTCGCCTATCGTGGGCGGCGTCCTTGTTGTCTCCGATAGAGGTGGACGTTGCGCATCTGAGGTTCGCGATCATCACGTGGTACGGCTCCAGGCCCCGGTCTGCGCCCGTACGCCCGCGTGAATGCGACCTCGATGCATGTGCCGTCCCGGGCCTCTCGGATTTCCCGCCGCTTGGATTCCCGTCTCCCGGACAGCCGCATCCCCCTTTCCGGCTCAGGCCCGGTCGCCACGTGGTGCTCGCATACGACGCCCCCATCCCACCGCGCCCGCGAGGACCACGAACATGTCCACTGCCCCGCCCCCCAGCACCCCCAGCGCCTCCCTCACCTGCTCCGCGCTCTCCTTCCGGTGGCCGGACGGCACCCCCGTCTTCGACGGGCTGTCCCTCAGCATCGGCCGGGGCCGCACCGGTCTCGTCGGCACCAACGGCACCGGCAAGACCACGCTCCTCCAGCTGCTGGCGGGCGTACTGCGCCCCTCCGGCGGCTCGGTCACCGTCGGCGGCAGCCTCGCCCACCTCCCGCAGAACATCACCCTCGACACCGGCCTGCGCGTCGAGGCGGCACTCGGCATCGCGGAGCGCCGCGCGGCGGTGCGCGCCATCGAGAGCGGAGACGTACGCGAGGAACACTTCGAGACGGTCGGCGAGGACTGGGACGTCGAGGAGCGCGCCGTCGCCATGCTCGGCTCCCTGGGCCTCGGCGCGATCGACCTGGACCGCACCGTCGGCGAGATCTCCGGGGGCGAGACGGTCCTGCTACGCCTGGCAGCGCTGCTCCTGGAGCGGCCCGACGTCCTCCTGCTCGACGAGCCGACGAACAACCTTGACCTGCCGGCCCGCGACCGGCTGTACGAAGCCGTCGACTCCTGGCGCTCCGGCGTGCTCGTCGTGGTCAGCCACGACCGGGAACTGCTGGAGCGCGTCGACCGGATCGCGGAGCTGCGCTCCGGGTCGGTGAGCTGGTACGGCGGCGGCTGGTCCGCGTACGAGGAAGCCCTCGCCACCGAACAGGAGGCGGCGGGCCGCATGCTGCGCACCGCCGAGGCCGACGTACGGCGCCAGAAGCGGGAGTTGGAGGAGACCCAGATCAAGAACGCGCGCAGGCAGCGCCAGGACAAGAAACTCAACGCCCAGCGCAAGGCCTCCCGGATCGTCGCGGGCGGACTCAAACGCGCCGCGCAGGAATCGGCGGGCAAGTCGCGGGTCCTGGCGGAGGAGCGGCTGAGCGACGCCCGCGAGCGGCGCGAGGAGGCGGCGGACGCGATCCGCGACGACGACGAGATCCGGGTGAGCCTGCCCGGCACCGCCGTGCCCGCGGGCCGTACGGTGCTGACGCTGCGCGAGGTACGGCCCCGCTTCGGGCGGCTGCGGGAAGCGACGCTCGACGTACGCGGCCCGGAACGGATCGCGCTGGTCGGACGCAACGGTTCCGGCAAGACGACCCTGCTGCGCACCCTCACCGGGGACCTCGCGCCGCTGTCCGGCGAGGCGGACGTCCACGTACCGGCGCGGTTCCTGCCGCAGCGTCTCGACGTGCTCGACCCGGAGCTGAGCGTCGCGGCGAACGTCGCCCGCCTGGCACCCGGCACCACGGACAACCACATCCGCTCACAACTCGCGCGCTTCCTCTTCAAGGGCGCGCGGGCCGAACAGCTCGCCGGCACGCTCTCCGGCGGTGAACGCTTCCGCGCGGCGCTCGCGGCGATGATGCTCGCCGCGCCCGCCCCGCAGCTGCTGATGCTGGACGAGCCGACGAACAGCCTCGACATCGCGAGCGTGCGGCAGCTGACGGGCGCGCTGGAGTCGTACGAGGGCGCGCTGCTGATCGCGAGCCACGATCTGCCGTTCCTCGAATCGGTGGGGATCACGCGCTGGTTGGTGGTCGGGGAGGAGTTGCGGGAGACATCGGCGGACGAGGTGCGCGACGCGCTGTCGGACCGCGGCGACAGCGCCGGGAACACGGCCGACTGAACCGACTGAACCGGCTGAACCGCTGAACCGCTGAATCGGTGAACCGTCCGGATCGGCCGCCCGTGCCTTCGCGCGGCGGCTCGCGGGTACTCGTACGGCGCCGCGTCCCGCGCGCTCGGGGCCCTCGCGGTGAGCGGCGTTCCGCACGCGTCGTCGAGCTCGTAAGCTCGGGGGCATGGCCGCTGCTGAAGCTCACGCCGGGACCGGGGACCAGGGCACCGTACGCGCCGACGTCTGGATCTGGTCGGTGCGGCTGACCAAGACCCGGTCCCAGGCGGCGTCCGCGTGCCGCGCGGGCCATGTCCGCGTCAACGGCGAGCGGGTGAAACCCGCGTACGCGATCAAGCCGGGTGACGAGATCCGGCTCCGGCACGCGGAGCGCGAGCGGGTCGTCGTGCTCACCCGTGTCGTACGCAAACGGGTGGGCGCCCCGGTGGCCGTGCAGTGCTACGTCGACAACAGTCCCCCGCCCCCGCCCCGCGAGTTCGCGGGGCCGGTGGCGGTGCGGGAGCGCGGCGCGGGCCGCCCGACGAAGCGCGAACGGCGGATCCTGGACGAACTCCAGGGGCACTGAGGCCACGGCGCCACGGAGGAGCGAAGCGTAACCGCACACAGTCACCTCATGTGCACGGAAAGTAAAAGTCGTTGTCGTGGGGAAGGTCATCTTCATGAACCACGACTGTGACCAGCACCTGAGGCTCCGACTCCCCCGCCACCCCCGCAGCGTCGCCCGTGCCAGGGAGGCGCTGTCCGGGCTTCTGACCGTGCCGGGGGACCTCCCGGGGGACCTGGGCGACACGGCCGCGCTGCTGCTGTCGGAGTTGGTCACCAACGCGGTGCGGCACGGGTCGCCGCCGGGCCGGGAGATCGTGGTGACGGTGCACCGGGCGGACGGGCTGCTGCGGCTGGAGGTCGAGGACGCGGGCGACTCGCTGCCCCGGCCGCGCAGGCCCGATCCCATCGACGAGTGCGGGCGCGGGCTGGCGCTGGTCGCGGCGCTGGCGGACGACTGGGGGGTGGCGCCGAGGCAGGGCCCCGGCAAGCGGGTCTGGGTGACGCTGAAGGCACCTTGAGCGCGGGAGTGTTCACGGTCCCCGGCGCCGGCGCCGTCAGCGGCGCTGGGACGTGATCGCCTGCGCCGACCGCAACTCCTGCCGCAGCGGCGCCAGTACCCCCTTCTCGTCGTCGGCCGGCGACCACCCCTTGCGTACGTCCACCAGGACGACACTGGAGCGCACCCGCGCCGCCAGTTCCCGCAACTGCCTCTCCGCGTCGGCGATCTCGGCCGCGCCCGGCGGCGGCGCCCCGTGGTTGACGCGTACCCGCGCCGCCGTCGTCGCGTCGATGATCCGCTCCAGCGCCACGACCAGCGGCCACCAGGCGGCGGCGCGGGTGCCGGTGGGCGGCGGCTCGGTGAGGGCGCGCTGGAACTCGCTGCGTACGACGGACAGATCGCGGTAGATCACACGCCGCCGCCGTACGCGCTCGGCCTGGTTGGCCGCCGTCTCCGCCTCCGTGAGACCGGCGGTCGGGCCGAACGCGTACGTCAGATAGTCCGCCGTGTCCTCGACCGCGTCCGCGAGCCGGTCGCCGATCCGGGTGTGCCAGCTCTCCGGCCAGAGCAGATAGCCCGCGACCAGGGCGATGGCGCAGCCGATGAGGCTGTCCACGAGCCGGGGGACGACCAGCGCGAACCCCTCGTGGTTGAGCACGTCGGAGAGCAGCAGGATCACGGGTGTGATGGCCGCCGTCTGGAAGCCGTAACTCTTCGCGGAGAGCGCCGGGATGAACGCGGCGAGCACCACCATCACCGGTACGTCCCACCAGCCGCGCGGTACGTGCGACAGCACGGCGGCGGCGACCACGAGACCGGCGGCCGTGCCGAGCGCGCGCAGCACGGCGCGTGAGAAGACCGAGCCGAAGTCCGGTTTGAGGACGAAGGTGACGGTGAGGGCGACCCAGTACGAGCGCGGTACGTCGATCAGCGAGACCAGGGACTGCGCGAGACCGATGCAGAGCGCGAGGCGCAGCCCGTACCGCCACGACGACTCGCTGAGCAGCACATCACGCCCGGCGCGCCGGATCCGGACGCCGAGCGCGGCGGGGCGGCCGAGGCGGTCGTCGACGTTGTACGGGTCGGGGTCGGCCTTGTGCACGACGGACGCGGCGCGCCGCAGCGCGACATCGACGGCGCGCTCGGAGGGAGTCCCGGGGGCCGGCAGATCGAGGTCGGGGTCGCCGAGCGTGCTGGTCTCGACGGCCCGGGCCAACTCCCGTACGGCGGCCGGGATCGCGTCCGGCAGCGGGCGGCGCCGCAACTGCGCGGCGGGGGCGGCCTCCACGAGCGGGATGAGCACGTTGAGCTGCGACAGCAGCCGTACGAGGGGGCTGCGCCTGCCGTGGTCGCGGGCGCGGCGGGCGAGGACGAGGTCGTACGCCTGGTTGAGCGCCTCGGTGACGGCCTGCCGCTTCGCGTCGTAGTCGCCGCCCTCACGGGCCGCGGACTCCAGCAGATCGGCGCAGGCGCGGTAGGCGTCGGCGACGGCGGTCCGCTCCGCGATCCGCCCCCGGAACGGCCAGCCGAGCAGCGACAGCAGCAGCACGAAGAGCCCGCCGCAGGCGAACAGCAGCGGCGCCACCCACCAGGGGTCGGGCATCGGGAGACCGGCGCCGACGACGGCGTTGATGAGCAGGAGCAGCCCGGAGACGGACGCCACCGCGCCGATCGAGGAGATCATCCCGGAGACGAGCGCGACGAGGGTCAGCACGGCGACGGCGAGCCAGCCGCGGTCGAAGACGAGGGTGCCGAGGGTGACCCCGAGCGCACCCAGGAGCTGGGGGATCGCGATGTTCAGTATCCGCAGCCGGTAGGCGTCCGCGGTGTCGCTGATCACGCCGTACAGGGCGCCCATGGCGGCGAGGGCGCCGTAGGCGGGCCGGTCGTGGGCCAGCCCCACGGCGAGCGGCGCGGTCAGCGCGACGGAGGCGCGGACGACGGCGGCCCAGGGGATGGGGGCGGCCTTCGGGCGCAGGCCGCTGAGCAGCCACTCGGGAGGCGTGAGCCGGGCTGTCGGCCGGGTGGGGCGGGGAGGGATCACGGTGGTCACAGTGACGTATGGGGGCCGGGGCTGTCAGCCCCGGGCCGTCCGAGTTGCCGGGGAGCGGTGGCGGGTGTGCCCTGGAAGAGGGGCGAGCGGGAGGAGTTCTCTGCCATGGCCACTCAGGCACCGACGTCCAGGACCACGACCGGCCCCCGGCACGCACGCCCGTCGCGCCTGTCGCGTCTCCCCGGGCGCACGCGGCTCCCGGTCCCCCTCCGCACCATCGCGGTGCCGGTCACGCTGGGCATCCTGTACGGCGTCTGGGCACCGTTCATCCAGCGCCACGGCAACCCGCTCAACGCACTCCAGATCACCCTCGGCGTGGTCTCCGGCCTGGTGCTGGCCGGCCTGGTCTTCCTGCTGATGCGACTGCCCACGACCATCCAGCCCGAGCTGCGGGCGGCGGCCTTCGGCGTGGTGGCGGGAGTCTCCGTGGGCTTCCTGCACAGCCTCACGTACGCGAGTGTGCTGCGGTCGTCCGGGATCGGCCTGGCGGTGGGCGGGGCGGCGGCGATCGCGACGTTCTACTTCTTCCACACGCGGGAGAGATGAGCGGGGCGGGTTTGCGGGCGGGTGAACGTGCCGGGCGCGGCGCCTCCCGCCGGTCACTCCCAGCCGGCGGTCTCCGGGTCGACGCCGTGCGCCTCGGCGTTGGCGAAGATCACGTCGCGCAGCCAGCCGGTGAGGCCCGGCGCGAGCGCGTCGTAGAAGGCGGTCCAGCCGGCGTCGCCGACGTACATCCGCCCGAGGCACGCGTGCATCGAGTGCGTGCAGTCGAAGTACGTGGAGATCGACGCGCGGTGCCGCTCGGCGAGGGCGTTCGCCTCGGCCGAGCCGGGGGCGACACCGGCGCGCCCGGCGGCGGCGAGCGCGGTGTTCAGCGCCTCGGTCGCGGCGGCGATGTCCCGCCAGTCCTCCGGCGTCTTCCCGGCGGCCCGTTCCGCGTACTGCGCCCACTGGGCACTTTGGCCCCAGCGGTCCTCGGCCTGTTCGACCCAGGCGGGTTCCCAGTCGTCGCCGAAGATCGCGACCTGTTCCTCCGGGCTGAGCCGGATCCCGGGCTTCGACGCCTCCAGCATGTGATCGACCGCGCCGAGCGTCTTCTGGAGGCGTGCGATCCGGTCCGCGAGCTGTGCGCGCTGGCGGCGCAGATGGTCGCGGGCGTCGGCGGCGGGGTCGTCGAGGATCCGGCCGATCTCGGCGAGGGGGAAGCCGAGTTCGCGGTAGACGAGGACCCGGTGGATCCGGGCGATGTCGTCGCCCGAGTACAGGCGGTGCCCGGCCCAGGTGCGTGCGCCGGGCCGGACCAGACCGATCGTGTCCCAGTGGTGCAGGGTCTTCACGCTGACGCCGACCAGCGCGGCGGTCCGGCCGACGGCGTGCCCGTCACCCTCGTTCGTCACCATCTCCCGCACCTTACGCAGCGGTCGGCACGCCCGCGTCGGTGAGGATGTCACGCACCGGCAGCGCGACGCTCCGGGCGGCGGTCAGACCGGTGGCCGCGAGATGGGCGTCCACGATCCGCAGACCGACCGCGTATCCGGCGAAGTCCGGCAGCCCGACGGGCTCGTGGCCCATGGCGCGGGCGGTGGCGTCGCCGAAGACGTACGCGGGCAGATTCGCCATCCCCGCCACATCGATACCGGCGGTCACTGTGGCGTAGGCGTCGTCCAGTTCGGGGCCGCGCAGCGCCGTCGCCCACGGGACCATGGCGTCCTCGCCCGCCAACTCCCGTACGAACGCCTCGGCGAGCCCTTCGGCCACGACGTGTTCGCCGACCGTGACGGTCATGGGATCCCAGACGACATTGGCGTACCGCACGTTGTGGTGCAGCTCGTGCGCGGCGGCGTACTCGATCTTGGCGAGGCTCGTCGCGGTGGGCCACATCGTCAGCAGGATCGCGCCCGGGAAGCCGCCCATGCCGAAGTAACCGGCACTGCGGACCGTGAGGTGCTCGTCGTCCGGATTGCCGAGCGTGAGGACGACATGCACGGTCTCGGCGCTCCTGACGCCGGGCGCCTCCGCGCTCAGCCGCCCCCACGCGGCGGCGAGACATCTCTCGATCCGCCCCCACACGTCGGCGTCCCGCATCTGCCCGAGCGCGGCCCGGTGGCGCGGATCGTCACGGTCGACGCGGAAGCCACTGCCCGTCTGGTGCGTCCGGACCAGGTCCGTCTCGCCGAGCACGGGGGTCAGCCCGTGCCGGAGCGGGCTGAGCATGTCCCGTAGCGCGTCGGTCCGTTGTGCCACCGGGCGGCGCAGGAGATCGGCCATGGCGGACGCCGTGTCATGAACGACAATCTTCATGCGCCGGACGCTAGAACCTCCTGTTACGGGAGGAGCAAGCCGGACCCGCAACGCCCGTTCCGGGCCCGGCTCCTGGCGTCAGCCCACCGCGCCGTCGAGAAGACGGCTGTAGCGCAGGCGCAGCGCGCGCTCCGTGCTGGCCAGCGCCGTACAGACCACGACCGTGGCGTTGAGCCACGCCGGCAGGTCGACCGGTGAGTCGAACGTTCCGAAGCGTTCGGCGACCGGCGGCACCTCGCTGAGGGGTTCGACGATCTGCGGGATGAGCATGAGCAGGGCGATGACCAGGACGGTCGCCGAGACGAAACCGATCCAGCGGCTCAGCGCGGGGTGCGACCGCTCCAGACGCGCGCGGCGCCCTTCCGCGGAGTCGGGGTCCGGATCGAGCTGCCGCTCGGCCCCCTTGTCGCTCACGTAGTGGCAGCGCTTGAGTCCGAAGGCGCTCATCCGCACCTCGATGGTGCCGCCCTGGACGGGGAAGACGGCAGGGAGTTTGGACCGGGCGTGATGCCTGCCGTCGAGATACAGATCGGCCCTCAGCTCGCCCGTCTCCTTGTCCCCCCAGCGCCCGACGTCAACGGCGTAGACGGTCCGGCCGCCGTCGGGCGATGTCAGCCGGAGATAGAACAGCACCCGGCCCATCAGCTGCCACCAGCGGAAACGCTTCAGCGGTCGGCCGTCCCCGGGCTTGACGCGGCGCGCGACCCGCCGCTGGTTCCACTCCTTGAGCATGCCCGCGCTCCTCTACTCTTTCGGCTCGGCCGCGCAGGCGAGATCGCGCGCGGGGCGCTGTCCGGTGGTCAGGAAGGTGGTCGCCGCGTCGTCCGCGCACTTGTTGCCGGTGAAGAGATAGACACCGTGCCCGCCCGCGTCGGCCGTCACCATCACGGCCCGCTGCCCGAGCGCCCGCCGCAGCTTCACCGCGCCGGCCAGCGGGGTGCCCGGGTCGCGCTCGTTCTGCATCATGAGGACGTTCGACGGGCCCCGGTCACCGATCCGCACCGGCGGCTCGACCCGATCGCCGGGCCAGAACGCGCACGGGTTGATGCTCGCCGTGGACCCGCCCAGCATCGGGTACCGCAGCCGGTCGATCGCGACGTTGCGCTGATAGTCCCGGACCTTCCCCGGCCAGCGCGTGTCGCCGCAGACCACCTGGAAGCGGCTGGCCATCAGATTCTCCACGTCCCCGGGCGACGGCGCCTCGGGCACCGGCCGGCCGTTCTCGAGCGCCTGCCAGCTCATGGCCAGCAGAGGCAAGGTCGCGTCGGAGTAGAGGTAGCTGAACGTCATCCCGCGGAACAGCGTCCCGTCGATGCCGTGGACCGGCTTCGTGTCCAGCCGCGCGGCGAGTTCGTGGAACTTCGCCTTCACCTGCTCCGGCGTGCTGCCCAGGTCGTACTCGGGGTGCGCGACGGCGAACGCCGCGAAGTCGGGGAAACGGTCCTCCAGCCCACGCGCGAACATCCGCATGGCCGTGATGTCGTAACCCCCGGGGCCCAGATTGCTGTCGAGCACGATGCGATCACCGCGCTTCGGGAACAACGTCGTGTACACGGCGCCGAGATAGGTCCCGTACGACATGCCGAGATACGAGAGCTTCGGCTCACCCAGCGCCGCCCGTATCCGGTCCATGTCGCGCGCGGTGTTCGCGGTGGTGGTGTGCGGCAGCATCCACGATGTCTTCGACGCCGCGCACTGCTCGGCGACGGTCCGCGCGTTCGGCGCCTCCCGGGCGACATCGGCGGGGGTGTGCGCGTACGGCGGGAAGTTGCCGCGCGCCTGCTGTTCCGGCGTCAGGTCGCAGCTCACCCGGGTGCTCCGGCCGACACCACGCGGGTCGAAACCGATCAGGTCGTACGAGTCCAGTACCGCCTTCGGGAGTCCCGAGGCGGCGAGATCGGCGGGGAAGCTGAGTCCAGAGCCGCCGGGGCCGCCCGGGTTGGTGAGCATGACGCCACGGCGCTTCGACGGGTCGGTGCTCGCCAGCCGCGAGAGCGCGATGTCGATCTGCCGGCCGTCCGGATCGCGGTAGTCCAGCGGGACTTCGAGCGTCGCGCACTCAAGACCGGGAGCGGCCTTCTTCTCCGGGCACGGGCCCCAGCGCACGGGGTCCGGCGTCCCTACGGTGCCGGGCTTTCGTACGGTCTCCTGCGCCGCCGCCGACGCTCCGGGAATCGCGGTCGTGGTGGCGGCCACCGCCACGGCGGCGAGGGTGAGGGACAGAGTTCTGCGCATCTGATGTCCTCCTGAGGGGAGCGTGGGGGGCGCCGCACTCTCGGGCCGGGCAAGGCCTTGCCACCGGCCGCTCGTGCGCGGCGAGTTCAAGTCTTCTGCCGGGGGCGGCGCGTGGGTGGTGACATTCGTCATCGATTCGCCATGCGTTATCGCACCTTGTGGAGCGCGGCTCGTGGAGCGCACCTCGTGGACCGCAGCGTGCGGACGTGAGGCGCGTGGACCGCACCGCGCGGGCGTGAGGCGCATGGACCGCAGCCCGTGGATCGCACCCCGTGGATCGCAGCGCGCGGGCGTGAGGCGCGTGGATCGCGCCGCGCGGATCGCAGCCCGTGGATCGCAGCGCGCGGGTGCCCGGCGTTACGCGGGAGGGGCCTCGTCCGCGCTGAGCGCCTCGTCCGGGGCGAGCGCCTCGTCCGGGGCGAGCGTCTCGTCTGCGGCGAGCGCCTCGTCCGGGGTCAGCGTCGTGCCCCGGGTGAACGCCTCGTCGAACGCGCCCGCGCCCAGGGCGGTTCGGGCCGCGCGCGTGATGCGGTCGACGTCGGCGCTCTCGGCCCGGGGGAGCGGCGCCCCCGTCCGCGCTCTGGCCGCCGTCGCCGCGCCCAGCAGCAGGGCCGCCGATCCGGGGCGGCCCGCGAGGGTCCGGGCACCGGCCAGGCCCTCCAGCGCGAGCGCGACTGCGCGCAGGTTGCCGGTCGCGCGGGCCGCCGTGAGGCCGGCCAGGTGGGTGGCCAGGGCCGTGGCCGCGTCGCCGCGCTGCTCGGCGACGAAGCCGAGTTCGGCGAGGACGAGCGCGTTGCCGGCCCCGGTGGACACCTCCGCGTACCAGTCACGGACGCGTACGAGACGTGCCTGGGCCCCGTCCAGGTCACCCGTGCGACGGGCGCCGAGGGCGAGGCCGATCTCCGCGTGGATCTCACCGAACCGGTACCCCTGTTCGGCCGCCACCCGGCGGGCCCGCTCGTGCAACTCCCGCGCCCGGTCCGGCTCGCCCGTCAGGAGGGCGAGCCGGCCGAGGCCGGAGAGCCGGGAGGAGACCTCCGTGTGCAGCTCCAACTCCTCGGCGATCCGCAGCCCTTCGTGGTGGACACGGGCCGCCTCCGCGTAGTCACCGTCGATCGCGGCAAGGCCGGCCAGCGGCATGACCGACTGCAACTCGCCCCAGGGGTCGCCGAGTTCGCGGAAGATCCGCGCACTGCGTCCGCCGGCGTCGCGCACCACGGCCAACTCGCCCCGGATGGAGGCGTGCACGGCCCGCCGCCCCAGGGACGCGGCGATGCCCCACCGGTCGCCCAGGGCCTCGAAGCCATGCAGGGCAAGGGTGTTGAGTTCGTCCGCGGCGACGACGGCCCCGGCGTTGAACAGGCCGTACGCCCCGAGCCACCGCGCCGACGCGCGTCGGCGAGGCGATTCGACGGCCGCGTGGTCGCGCGCCATCGCCTCCGGGGTGGCGGGGGTGACGGGCGCGCCGCCGAGCAGGCCGAAGGCGGTGTGGAGGGCGCGGGCCTCGGCGTGGAGGGAGGCGAGGGACGGGTGCGGCGATGGGTCGGCGAGTGCCGATTCGAGGGCGCGGCGGGCCTCGTGGAGATGGCCGCCGAGGAGCCAGTACCAGGACACGGACGTGACGAGGCGCAGCGCGTCCGCCCTGGCATCGGTCGCTGTCCCCGTCCCCGTCCCCGTTCCCGTCGCCGTCGTCAGCGCCGTGCGCAGATTCGCCGTCTCCGCCCGCAGAAGCGCCATCTGCCCCCGCTGCTCCGGACCGCGCAGGCGGGGCCCGGTCTCCTCGGCCAGCCGCAGGTAGTACCGGAGGTGCCGGCCGCGTACGGCGGTGAGGTCGGCCATCTCGTGGAGCCGTTCGGCGGCGTACGCGGCGACGGACTCCAGCAGCCGGTAGCGCGGGCCGGCCGGCCCCTCCACCCGTACCACCAGCGAACGGTCCACCAGACGCGCCAGCAGGTCCAGCACCTCTTCGCGCGCCACGCCCTCGCCCGCGCACACCGCCTCGGCCGCTTCGAGCGCGCAGCCGTCGGAGTGCGCGGCGAGACGGCGCAGGACGATGCGTTCGGGGGCGGTCAGCAGCTCCCAGCTCCAGTCGATCACCGCCCGCAGGGTCTGCTGGCGCGCGGGCGCGCCGCGACGGCCCGCCGTGAGCACGCGGAAGCGGTCGTCCAGCCGGGCCGCCAGCGCGTGGACGCCGAGTGCGCGTACGCGGGTGGCGGCCAGTTCCAGTGCGAGCGGGATGCCGTCGAGGCGGCGGCAGACGGCCCCGACGACCGCTTCGGTTTCGGCGTCGGCCACCGTGAAGCCGGGGTCGGCGGCCGTGGCGCGGTCCATGAACAGCCGCACCGCGTCCGCCTGTTGGAGCGGTTCGACCGGGAGAATCGTCTCGCCGGAGACCCCGAGCGGTTCCTGGCTGGTCGCGAGTACGCGCAGACCGGGGCACGCGCGCAGGAGCCGTTCGGCGAGGCGGGCGGCCGGCTCGACCACGTGCTCGCAGTTGTCGAGCACCAGGAGCGTTCGGCGCTCCCGCAGCGCTGCCGCGACGCGGTCCCCGGCGGTCGTGGCCGCCGCCGCGTCGTCCCGCAGACCGAGCGCCGCCGCGACCGCCCCCGCGAGGTCGTCGGCGCCCACGCCCGCCAGCTCCACCAGCCGTACACCGTCCGGGAAGTCGCTCGCGCACGTGTCGACGAGACGGCCCGCCGCCGCCAGCGCCAGCCGGGTCTTTCCGACGCCGCCCGCGCCGACGAGGGTCACGAGCCGGGCGGTGGAGAGCAGCCGGCCGACCTCGTGCACGGCGTCGTCGCGGCCGACGAGAGAAGTCAGGGGCGGACCCAGGGGCGGTACGGAGGGCAGTGATACGGACGGCGGCGGTACGGAGGGCGGCGGTACGGGAGGTGTGCTCGCGTTCAGCGACGGGTCCTGGCGCAGGATCGCCGTGTGCAGCGCGCTGACCTCCGGTCCGGGATCGGCGCCCAGCTCCTCCGCCAGCAGCGCCCGAAGCTCCGCGTACGACTCCAGCGCCTCACCCTGCCGCCCGGCCCGGTAGAGCGCCCGCATCTGTAGGAGGCGCAGCCGTTCACGCAGCGGGTGCCGGGCGGCCAGTGCCGTCAACTCCTCCGCCACCTGGGTGTGTTCGCCCAGGTCGAGCCGGGCCTGGGCCTGCTCCTCCAGGGCAGTGAGCCGCTGCTCCGCCAGCCGCCGTACCGCCGTACGTACGAAGGACTCGTCCCGGAAGTCCGCGTACGCCGCCCCGCGCCACAGCCCCAGCGCCTCGTCAAGGAGGTCGACGCGCGTCCGCGCGGTGACGGCGGACCGGGCCCGTACCAGCAGCTCCCGGAAGCGGTCCGCGTCCACCTCGGCACCGGTCAGATCGAGCGCGTATCCGGCGGGCCCGAGCACCACCCGGTCGCGGCCGATCGCGCGGCGCAGCTGGGAGACCTTCCCCTGGAGGGCGTTCGCGGGCTTGCCCGGCGGCTCGGCGCCCCACAGGTCGTCGACGAGCCGGTCGGGCGGGACCGGTCGGCCCTCGTGGGTGAGGAGGTTGGCGAGCAGGGCGCGGACCTTGGCCTCGGGCACCCGTACGACGGAGCCGTCCCCGCTGTGCACGGTCAGTGGACCGAGTACTCCGAACCGCATGCCTGAACCGTACCTACCTGCCCCGTACCCCCCACCCGCAGCCGTCCCCGTACTCCCCACCCGCAGCCGACCGTCAGCGGATCATCAGCGCCCGCGCGCAGCCTGGCTTGCGCCAACACCGGCCACGAGCACAGGGAGCGGGACGGACATGAGTACGTACAAGGGGCTGAAGGCAGTCGTCATCGGCGGTTCGATGGGCATGGGTCTGGCCATGGCGAAACGCCTGGTCGAGGGCGGCGCGGAAGTCCTGCTCACCGGGCGCAACCCGGTGAATCTCAAGGACGCGCGGAACGAGCTGGGCCCGTCGGCCCACATCGTCAGCTCGGACATCGCCGACCTCACCGCCGTCGCGGCGCTCGGCGACCTGGTCGCCGAGAAGCTGGGCCGGGTCGACCACCTCTTCGTCAACGCGGGCATCGCGCGGCTGGGGACGATCGAGGAGGCCACGGAGGAGGACTACGACGCGCTGTTCGCCGTCAACACGAAGGGCGCGTTCTTCACCGTGCAGCGGCTGATGCCGCTGCTCAACGAGGGCGGCTCGATCGTCTTCACCACCTCCGTCGTCGACGGCACGGGCACCCCGGGCATGGGCGTCTACGCCGCCACCAAGGCGGCCCTGTGGTCGTTCGCGCAGACGCTGGCCGCCGAACTGGTGTCGCGCGGCATCCGCGTCAACGCCGTGGCACCCGGCTACATCGACACCCCGGGCGCCGGGATCCAGGGGCTGCCGGCCGAGGTGGTCGAGGCGTTCCAGCGCAAGGGCGACGAGCTGACGCCCATGAAGAGGCACGGCACCTCGGACGAGGTGGCGAGAGCGGCGCTGTTCCTCGCGACGGAGGCGACCTTCACGACCGGACTGAAGATGTCGGTCGACGGCGGACTCGGCAAGCAGATCGCCACACCGGAAAGCTGACTTTCCGGACACACCCCGGGGCCCGGGGGGGCCCCCCCCCGGCGGGGGGGGGGGGGGGGGGGGGGGGGTGGGGGGGGGGGGGGGGGGGGGGGGGGGGGGGGGGGGGGGGGGGGGGGGGGGGGCGCCGCCGGCGGGCGCCCCCCCCCCCCCCCCCCGCGGCCGGCGCCCCCCCCCCCCCCCCGGGCGCGCCCCCCCCCCCCCCCCCCCCCCCCCCCCCCCCCCCCGCCCCGTCCGTCGTGGTGCGCCTCTGAGAGGATCGGAGACATGACGGACATACACCTGAGCGGCGACCGGGTGGGCCCCGCCGTGACGCTGGGGCTGCTGGCTGCCTGGGTGCTGCACGATGCCGAGGAACTGGCCACCGGCCCCCGCTGGATCAGTGAGAATCTGCCGTCCCTGCGTGAGCGGTTCCCCGGCGTGCCGGAGCCGGTGTGGGGTGCCATGGCGGCCGTCGAACTCCGTGAGTTCGCGGTGGCCGTCGGGGTGATGGCCACGTTCGTCGGTTCCGCCGCCGTCGCGGGGCACCGTACGGGGGGCCGCTCCGGCTTCTACCAGGGAGCGCTGGACGGGTTCGGGCTGCACGGACTGGTGCATCTCGCGCAGGCCGCCGTCGTACGTGGATACACCCCCGGGTCCGTCACGTCGCCGCTCGTCGTCGTGCCGTTCGCGCTGTGGGCGCGGGGCCGACTGCGTAAGGCCGGTGTGTTGAAGCCGGCGCGGGCACGTGACGTCGCGATGGGGCTGGCCATCGCCGCGGGTGCCACCGCCGTCTCGCACGCCGTCGCACGCGGGGTCGTCGGAGGGCGCTGAACTCCGGCCCCGTACATGGCGGTTGGGGCGGGACCCTCGGGCCGTCGGCGGTGGCGGAAGCCCGGCCCCGTCGCATCTGCGCAGCGCCCCGCCGCCCCGCACGGGCTCGCTCCGCCCCGTACAGACCCGGCTCGGCCCGCCCCGCCTTCCCTATGCCTTCGGTTCGTCCGGCCGGCCGGTGCGGAGCAGATTCGCCAGCACGTCGATGCGGTTGGTGGTGATCGAGTCGACCCCTGCACCGACCAGGCGTCGCATGCTCCGTCCGGTGTCCACCGTCCAGGCGGAGACCAGCAGCCCGTCCCGGTGGACCCGCTCCGTCAGCTCCCGACTCACCAGACCGAAGCGGTAGTTGAGCCAGCGGGGCCGTACCGCTTCGAGCAGCGCGGGGCGCGGCGGGGCCAACGACTGCCACGTCATGGCGATTTCGGCGGCCGGATCGGCCGCGCGTACGGCGAGCATCGCGTCGGCGCCCGCGCAGTAGTACACCCGCTCCGCCGCGCCGCACTCGCGCACGGTCGCGACCACCGTGCGCACCGACTCCGTTGTGGCGTCGGGCAGGTCGACCATGAGGCGCGCGTCCGTCAGCGGCCCCGGCGCCAGCAGCACCTCCTGGAGCGTCGGCACGCCGCCCTCTGTCAAGGCGCTCAGTTCGTCGTGGGCGACCTTCGCGACCTGGCGGTCATGCCCCCAGAGCCGCCCCAACGAGGAGTCGTGGAGGAGGACCGGCATCCCGTCGCGGGTGACGCGTACGTCGATCTCCACGGCGTCGGCGCCCCGTTCCAGGGCGGAGCGCACCGACGGCAGGGTGTTCTCGCGGACGCGGTACGGATCGCCGCGGTGCCCCACGGCCACGACGGCGCCCCGTAGGGCCGTCACTTGGCGAGCCACTGGGCCGTGTACGTGTCGATCTCGCCGCTCAGCCGGTCCTTGCCCGCCCGGTCGAGGAACGACGCCTCGACGGCGCCCTTGGCCAGCCCCGCCACCCCCTGCTCGTCCAACTCCAGCAGCCGCGCGGCCACCGCGTACTCGTTGTTGAGATCGGTGCCGAACATCGGCGGGTCATCGCTGTTCACCGTCACGAGCACACCCGCCGACACGAGCGTCCTGATCGGGTGCAGCTCGATGTCGGTGACCGCCCGCGTGGCGATGTTGGAGGTGGGGCAGACCTCCAGAGGGATGCGGTTCTCGGCGAGATACGCCATCAACTCCGCGTCCTGGGCGGAGCTGATGCCATGTCCGATCCGTTCGGCGCGCAGCTCCTTCAGCGCGTCCCACACGGTGCCGGGCCCCGTCGTCTCGCCCGCGTGCGGCACGGAATGCAGCCCCTCCGCGACGGCCCGGTCGAAGTGGGGCTTGAACTGCGGCCGGGGTACGCCGATCTCGGGCCCACCGAGACCGAACGACACCAGTCCCTCGGGCCGGACGTCGACGGCGAGCCGCAAGGTCTCGTCCGCGGCCTCCAGACCGGCTTCGCCGGGAATGTCGAAGCACCACCGCAGTACGACCCCGAACTCCGCCTCGGCCGACTTGCGGGCGTCCTCGATCGCCTCCATGAAGGCCTCTTCGGGGATGCCGCGCCGGGTCGAGCTGAAGGGAGTGATCGTCAGCTCGGCGTAGCGGATGTTCTGCCGGGCCATGTCGCGGGCGATCTCGAACGTCAGCAGCCGGACGTCCTCCGGGGTGCGCAGCAGATCCACGACGGAGAGGTAGACGTCGATGAAGTGCGCGAAGTCGGTGAAGTCGAAGTAGTCGGCCAGCGCCTCGGGGTCGGCCGGCACCTTGGAGCCGGGGTGCCTGGCGGCCAGTTCGGACACGATACGGGGCGAGGCCGAGCCGACGTGATGGACATGCAGCTCGGCCTTGGGCAGCCCTGCGATGAAGGGATGAAGGTCGGTCATCGGGTCCTCCGCGTACTGAGCGGCGGCGGAAAAGGTGTCGCCGTCCGCCGGGCAGGACGTCCCCCTGCCCAGGGCTTTGTCGGACAGGGATCATCGTAGGCGGGGCGGAAACCCGGTTCGGCAGAGGCCTTAGCATGACGGAATCACGATGGGGGAGGACCATGTCAGACAGCAGCGCGCGGCCGCCGGGCGCCCACGAGCCGAACGATCCCTGGGCACCGCCGGAGCGCGGGGTGCCGCTGGACAAGCCGGCGCAGACGCCGGGGCCCGTCCAGGACCAGCCGCCGGTCCGGCCCGTCTACGACCAGCCGACGGTCACAGCCATGCCCGGCGTGGGGCCGGGACCGGGCACCGCCGGTGCCGGGCCGGCTCCCGGAGCCGTACCCCCACCGCCCATAGCCCCCGGGGGACCGGCCCCGTCGACCTCCGGTCCGTACGGCTACCCGGGCGCGCCCAGCGGCCCCCCGTATCCCGGCTCGTCCTATCCCGGATATCCGGGCTACCCCGGCTATCCGGGATACGGGCAGACCGGCTGGCAGCCCAGCCCGGCGAACGGCATGGGCGTCGCCGCGATGACGCTCGGCATTCTCTCGATCTGTCTGTTCTGCCTGTACGGCGTGGTCGGCATCGTGCTGGGCATCCTCGCCGTGATCTTCGGCGTCGTCGGCAGGAAGCGTGCCGAGCGCGGTGAGGCCACCAACAGTGGTCAGGCCCTCTCCGGGATCATCATGGGCACCATCGGGATCGTCATCGGCGCGGTCTTCATCGGTCTCATCGTGTGGGGCATCACCGACGCGATCAACGAGGACAACAACGATTACGACTACGACAGTGGCACCGACGGCTACTCCGCCATGCTCATCGTGGACGCCAACCGCTGAACCCCGCGGACCGCGTGGCGTCAGGCGCCCGCCGACTCCGCGCGGAGCCGTTCCCTCGCCTCCATGAGAGCGAAGCCCAGCAGATTGAGCCCGCGCCAGCGCGCGGGATCCTGCGCCCGTTCGTCGTCCGCGGCCAGTCCGATGCCCCATATCCGGTCCATCGGGCTGGCCTCGACGAGCACCCGGTCACCGGTGCCCAACAGGTAGTCGCGCAGCCGGCCGTCCTGCCGGAACTTGTGGACGCTGCCTTCCACGACGATGCCGGACCGCTCGCGCTCCCACACGGTCTCGTCGAACCCTCGCACCAGCCGTCCGGCCTTCTTGGCAACCGCCGGGCCCGACGCGGCCAGAGCCTTCCGCTCGGCCTCCTCGTCGTCGAAGAGCCGGGCCTTCTCGGCCATCATCCAGTGCTCCGCCGTCGCGTACTCGACCCCGTCGACCGTGAAGGGCGACTGCCACCACTGGCTGAGACAGCTCGCGCCGATGACGCCGTCCGGCCGCGGGGTGTGCCCCCAGAAGTGCAGATACTTGACCTTCACGCCGCAGTCCGTACGGTCGATCAGCTCGGCAACCGTGATCATCCCCATGCACGTGAGTCTGCCAGCCACCACTGACAGTCCGTATGCCGATCAAGGGGATGGAGCGACACATGGTCAACCGATTCCGTCGCGTAACCAAAAGGCAACAACGGAATCACTTGTTGGACGCCCGGTGCTCTGTCAGTATCGGCACTCAATTCAGGCCAGAACAACAACACTCACGGCTTCGGATCAACTGCGGCGACAGCCGGACACACGGAGGGCGCCATGGGCAACCGCTTCCCCGCACGGGACCGCTTCGCGGACGGTGCGCAGTTCATCGACGGGCGGCTGCGTCCCGGCACCTCGGGCCGTACGCACGCCGTGGTCGACCCGGCGACGGGTGAGGAACTGCTCACGTACGAACTGGCGGGGGCGGCGGATGTCGACGCCGCCGTGGCCGCCGCGCTGGCCGCGTATCCGGGCTGGGCGGGCGCCACACCGGGGGAGCGTTCCGACGCACTGCACCGTTTCGCCGCGGTACTCGCCGAGCGCGCCGAAGAATTCGCGGCGGCCGAGTCGCTCCAGTGCGGGAAGCCGATCAAGCTGTCCACGGAGTTCGACGTTCCGGGCACCGTCGACAACGCCGCCTTCTTCGCCGGCGCCGCGCGTCACCTGGAAGGCGCGTCGGCGGGTGAGTACAGCGGCGATCACACCTCCTACGTACGCCGCGAACCGATCGGCGTGGTCGGCTCCATCGCCCCCTGGAACTATCCGCTTCAGATGGCCGCCTGGAAGATCCTCCCGGCGGTCGCGGCGGGCAACACGATCGTGCTGAAGCCGTCCGAACTGACGCCGTTCACCTCCCTGATGTTCGCCCAGGCGGCGCAGGAGGCGGGCATCCCCGACGGCGTGATCAACATCGTCAACGGCGCGGGCGCCGACGCGGGCGAACGCCTCGTGGGCCATCCCGATGTCGTCATGACCTCCTTCACCGGCTCCACCGCCGTCGGCAAGCGCGTCGCCGAGATCGCCACGGCGACCGTCAAGCGGCTGCATCTGGAACTCGGCGGCAAGGCCCCGTTCCTGGTCTTCGACGACGCCGACCTGGAGGCGGCCGTCCAGGGCGCCGTCGCGGGTTCGCTCATCAACACGGGGCAGGACTGCACGGCCGCCACCCGCGCCTACGTACAACGTCCTCTTTACGACGCCTTCGTGAGCGCCGTCGCGGCGCTGATGGAGACGGTGCGCCTCGGCGACCCGTTCGCCCCGTCGACGGACATGGGGCCCCTGATCTCGCACGCCCACCGTGACCGGGTCGCCGGCATCGTCGACCGGGCACGGGGCTACGCCCGCGTCGTCTCCGGCGGCACCGCGCCGGACGGTGCGGGCCTCGCCGACGGCGCGTACTACCGCCCCACACTCGTCGTGGACGCCGCCCAGGACAGCGAGATCGTCCAGTCGGAGATCTTCGGCCCCGTCCTGGTCGTGCTGCCCTTCGACTCCGACGACGAGGGCATCCGCCTCGCCAACGACACCCCGTACGGCCTCGCCGCGTCCGTCTGGAGCCGCGACGTGTACCGCACGGGGCGCGCCACCCGCGAGATCAAGGCCGGCTGTGTGTGGGTCAACGACCACATCCCGATCATCAGCGAGATGCCGCACGGTGGCTACAAGGCCAGTGGTTACGGAAAAGACATGTCGGCGTACTCGTTCGAGGAGTACACACAGGTCAAACATGTGATGTACGACAACACCGCGGTCGCCAGGAAGGACTGGCACCGCACAATCTTCGGGGACCGTCTCTAACTCTCCTCACCCTCTCCTCACCCGAAAGGGCACCGCCCATGGAGCTGTACGAGCCCGACCGCCTCTCCGCGGCTCAGATAGCCGCGACGCGTCGCAGCCTCAGTAACGGACGAGGCGCGCTCAGCCGCCGTTCGCTGCTGCGCGCCACCGGCGCCGGGGCGCTCACGATCGGCGGCGTGGCAGGCCTCGGCGCCTGCGGGATTCCGCCCGCGAAGGGGGAGAGCGGCGGCCCCGCGTCCACCGATCACTCGGCGAAGGAGAAGCGCGTCGTCTTCTCCAACTGGACCGAGTACATGGATGTCAGCGAGGACGAGAAGAGCTACCCCACCCTGGAGGCGTTCACGAAGCGCACCGGGATCCAGGTGAAGTACACGGCGGACATCAACGACAACGTCGAGTTCTTCGGCAAGATCCAGCCGCAGCTCGCGGCCGGCCAGGACACGGGGCGCGATCTCATCTGTGTCACCGACTGGCTCGCCGCCCGCATCATCCGGCTCGGCTGGGCGCAGAAGCTCGATCCCGCCAACTTGCCCCACGCGTACGCGAATCTGTCGCAGCAGTTCCGCTCGCCGGACTGGGACCCGGGGCGCGCCTACACGTATCCGTGGACCGGTATCCCCTCCGTCATCGCCTACAACACGAAGGCGACGGGGGGCCGCAAGATCGAATCCGTCTCGCAGCTGCTCGACGATCCGGACCTCAAGGGCCGGGTGTCGTTCCTCTCCGAGATGCGCGACTCCATCGGACTGACGCTGCTCGACATGGGCAAGGACCCGGCCTCGTTCTCCGACGACGACTTCGACGGCGCCGTCGCCCGTATACAGAAGGCCGTCGACAAGAAGCAGATCCGGCGCTTCACCGGCAACGACTACACGGCGGACCTCAGCAAGGGCGACATCGCCGCGTGCATCGCCTGGGCGGGCGACATCGTGCAGCTCCAGGCGGACAATCCGGATATTCAGTTCGCCATCCCGGAATCCGGCTACATGATCTCCAGCGACAACCTCCTGGTCCCGGCGAAGGCACGGCACAAGACCAACGCCGAGAAGCTCATCGACCACTACTACGAGCTTCCGATGGCCGCGCAGCTCGCGGCGTACATCAACTACGTCTGCCCCGTCGAAGGCGTCCGTACGGAGCTCGCGAAGATCGACGAGTCGATGGCGTCCAACCCGCTGATCCTCCCGGACGCGGAGATGGCCTCGAAGTCCCACGCCTTCCGCTCGCTGAGCGGCGAGGAGGAGACGGCGTACGAGGAGAAGTTCGCCAAGCTCATCGGCGCCTAGCCGGCAGAGCCGCACCGGGCCGTCGGCCACAGGGGTCCAGAGGCCCCGTCCGCACCGTTCCTCCCCTCCCAAGCCTCCGGGATCGTGACCCATGACTGAGACCGCATCCACCGACCGGGGCGGCGACGACGTCCGCCTCACCGGGATAAGCAAGTCGTACGGCTCCTTCCACGCCGTCAAGCCCCTCGACCTCACCGTCCCCGAAGGCTCCTTCTTCGCCCTCCTCGGCGCTTCGGGCTGCGGCAAGACCACCACGCTGCGGATGATCGCCGGCCTGGAGGACCCGACCACCGGATCGGTCTTCCTCGGTACGAAGGACGTCACGGGACTGCCGCCGCACAAGCGCCCCGTCAACACCGTCTTCCAGAGCTACGCGCTCTTCCCGCACCTCGACATCTACGAGAACGTCGCCTTCGGCCTGCGCCGTCGGGGCATCAAGTCGGTGAAGAAGCAGGTCGGCGACATGCTCGACCTCGTCCAGCTCGGTGACTTCGCCAAGCGCAAGCCGCACCAGCTCTCCGGCGGCCAGCAGCAGCGAGTCGCCGTGGCCCGCGCGCTCATCAACCATCCGAAGGTGCTGCTGCTCGACGAGCCCCTCGGCGCCCTCGACCTCAAGCTGCGCCGCCAGATGCAGCTGGAGCTCAAGCGCATCCAGACGGAGGTGGGGATCACCTTCGTCCATGTCACGCACGACCAGGAGGAGGCCATGACGATGGCCGACACGGTCGCCGTCATGAACGCGGGGCGGGTCGAGCAGCTGGGCGCGCCGGCCGAGCTGTACGAGAATCCGCAGACCACCTTCGTCGCCAACTTCCTCGGCACCTCCAACCTCATCGAGGCGGACGTCGCGGAGAAGACCGGCGGCGAGGTGGTGGTGACGTCGGCCGGTGTGAAGCTGCGGCTGTCCTCCGACCGTTGTCCGTCGCAGGTCGTGGACGGCAGCAGGCTGCTCGTGGGCGTACGCCCCGAGAAGATCTCCCTCGCGCACGTGGACGACGCGGGTTCAGTCCCCGCGGGACGTAACCGGATCACCGGGCGCATCGCCGACTCAAGCTTCATCGGGGTGTCGACGCAATACGTCATCGACAGCCCCGTGTGTGGGGAGTTGGAGGTCTACGCGCAGAACATCGAGCGCGACGGCCGGCTGGTTCCCGGGGCCGAGGTGGTCCTGCACTGGAACCCCGCGCACACCTTCGGACTCGACGCCGCCCAGGACATCGACGCGGGCGTCAAGACGGTGGACGAGGAGGGGGCGTGACCGCGACGGAAGCACCCCCGGCGCCACCGAGCCCACCGACACCGCCCGCCAGCGAGGCGGCGGTGCGCAAGGTTCCGCGCCGCAAGCGCCTCGTCCCGTACTGGCTGCTGCTGCCCGGCATCCTGTGGCTGCTGGTCTTCTTCGCGCTGCCGATGGTCTACCAGGCGTCGACTTCCGTACAGACGGGCTCGCTGGAGGAGGGCTTCAAGGTCACCTGGCACTTCGCGACCTACTGGGACGCGATCCAGGAGTACTACCCGCAGTTCGTGCGCTCGCTGCTGTACGCGGGCACCGCCACCGTCCTGTGTCTGCTGCTCGGCTACCCGCTGGCGTACCTCATCGCCTTCAAGGCCGGCCGGTGGCGCAACCTCCTGCTGGTCCTGGTGATCGCCCCGTTCTTCACCAGCTTCCTGATCCGTACGCTCGCCTGGAAGACGATCCTCGCGGACGACGGCGCCGTCGTCGGGGCGTTGGACACCCTCCGGGTGCTGGACGTGACCAGCTGGCTCGGCTGGACGGCCGACGACCGGGTCCTGGCCACGCCCATGGCCGTCGTCTGCGGCCTCACGTACAACTTCCTGCCGTTCATGATCCTGCCGCTCTACACGTCGCTGGAGCGCATCGACGGCCGGCTGCACGAGGCGGCCGGGGACCTCTACGCGCGGCCGGCGACGACCTTCCGCAAGGTCACCGTCCCGCTGTCCATGCCGGGCATCGTCTCCGGCACGTTGCTGACCTTCATCCCGGCGAGCGGCGACTACGTCAACGCGGAACTGCTCGGCTCGACCGACACCAAGATGGTCGGCAGCGTGATCCAGAGCCAGTTCCTGCGGGTGCTCGACTATCCGACGGCGGCGGCGCTCTCGTTCATCCTCATGGCGGTCGTGCTGGTCGTGGTCACCGTCTACATCCGCCGTTCAGGGACGGAGGACCTGGTCTGATGCGCTCGATACGACGCAATATGGTCGTTGTCGCGGGCCTGCTCACGCTCGCGTACATGATCCTGCCGAACCTCGTCGTGATGGTGTTCTCCTTCAACAAGCCGAAGGGGCGCTTCAACTACGCCTGGCAGACGTTCTCGCTGGACGCCTGGAAGGACCCGTGCGGCGTCGCCGACCTCTGCGGATCGCTGGCGCTCTCGTTCCAGATCGCCGTCTGGGCGACGATCGGGGCGACTGTCCTCGGCACCATGATCGCCTTCGCCCTGGTCCGCTACCGCTTCCGGGCGCGCGGCGCGATCAACTCGCTGATCTTTCTGCCGATGGCCATGCCCGAGGTCGTGATGGCCGCCTCGCTGCTGACTCTCTTCCTGAACATGGGGGCGGAATTGGGCTTCTGGACCGTCCTCATCGCGCACATCATGTTCTGCCTCAGCTTCGTGGTGACGGCCGTCAAGGCGCGCGTCATGTCGATGGATCCGAAGCTGGAGGAGGCGGCGCGAGATCTCTACGCGGGGCCGGTGCAGACCTTCGTACGGGTCACCCTGCCGATCGCCGCACCGGGGATCGCGGCGGGCGCTCTGCTCGCCTTCGCGCTCTCCTTCGACGACTTCATCATCACCAACTTCAACGCCGGCTCGTCCGTCACCTTCCCCATGTTCGTCTGGGGCTCCGCGCAGCGCGGCACACCGGTGCAAATCAACGTCATTGGGACGGCAATGTTCGCCATTGCGGTACTGATGGTGATCGGCGGCCAGCTGGTCAGCGACCGGCGGAAGAAGGCCGCAACACCCTGAGCAGGACCTGAAGGAGTTGGAAGACATGGCCCCTGGAGCCATGCGTACAGCAGCCGCCTCACTCGCCGACGCGCAGCCCGTCGCCTACTGGCTCGACGACCCCGGCAGGCCGGGCGCGGTGCCCGCACTTGCGGGCGACGAACGCTGCGACCTCCTCGTCGTCGGCGGCGGCTACAGCGGCCTGTGGACCGCGCTCCTCGCCAAGGAGCGGGATCCGCACCGCGACGTCGTACTGATCGAGGGCCGTGAGGTGGGTTGGGCGGCCTCCGGGCGTAACGGCGGCTTCTGCTCGGCCTCCCTCACCCACGGCCTCGCCAACGGGCTCAGCCGCTGGCCCGGCGAGCTACGGGCCCTGGAGGACCTCGGCGGAGCCAATCTCGACGGCATCGAGTCGGCCGTCGAGCGCTACGGCATCGACTGCGACTTCGAGCGCACCGGCGACATCTCCGTCGCCACCGAACCGCACCAGCTCGACGACCTCCGCCAGTTGCACGACGAGGCGACCGAGGCCGGTTTCACCGGCCTGGATCTGCTCGACGGCGAGGCGGTACGCGCGGAGGTCGACTCGCCGACCTTCCTGGGCGGCCTCTGGGACCGGCGCGGCGTCGCCATGCTGAACCCGGCCAGGCTCGCGTGGGGGCTGAAGCGCGCCTGCCTCGACCTCGGCGTACGGATCTACGAGAACACGCCCGGTCTCGAACTGGCCCGCTCCGGCTCCGGCGTGGCCGTCCGCACTCCGTACGGCCGCGTCCTGGCCCGCCACGTCGCACTCGGCACGAACGTCTTCCCGTCGCTGGTACGGCGCGTGCGGCCGTACACGGTGCCCGTCTACGACTACGCCCTGACGACCGAGCCTCTTGAAGAGGGCCAGCTGGGCGCGATCGGCTGGAAGGGCCGGCAGGGGCTCAGCGACGGCGCCAACCAGTTCCACTACTTCCGGATCACCGCGGACAACCGCATCCTGTGGGGCGGTTACGACGCGATCTATCCGTACGGAGGGCGACTCGACGCCGCCCTCGACCACCGTCCCGAGACGTATCTCAAGCTCGCCTCGCACTTCTTCGCGTGCTTCCCTCAGTTGGAGGGCCTGCGGTTCAGTCACGCGTGGGGCGGCGCCATCGACACCTGTTCGCGGTTCTCGGCCTTCTTCGGTACGGCGCACGGGGGGCGGGTCGCCTACGCCGCCGGGTACACCGGTCTCGGCGTCGGCGCCACGCGCTTCGGCGCCGACGTGATGCTCGATCTGCTCGCGGGGGAGCGAACGGAGCGTACGGAGCTGGAGATGGTCAGGACGAAGCCGGTGCCCTTCCCGCCCGAGCCCGCCGCGTGGGCCGGTATCGGGCTCACCAAGTGGTCGCTGGCCCGCGCCGACGCCAGAGGTGGACGGCGCAATCTGTGGCTGAAGGCCATGGACCGGGTGGGGCTGGGCTTCGACAGCTGACCTCCCGTCGATCACCGGCGCCTCCGTACGGAGGTGCTGTCCTGGGCCGCGGCCAGGGCTGCCGCCCGGGTCGGTGGTGATGTGATCCACATCACCACCGACTGCCGACCGGAACTCGCGTAATGATCCGCCACAACCTCCCTCTCCCTCTGTGGACGCACTGTCCAACAACGTGGAGTGGAGGCCGCATGATGACTGATTCGAGGGCCGACTCGGGGGCGAGGGCCGCGCTGGAGTGGCTGGCGTCGGCGGCGCCCGATCCCGACGCCTGCCGGTGGGAATGGGAGCGGAACCCGCACGGGGTCGCCCTCCTTCCCGCGGGGGAGCGCTGGGACGTCCTGATCCTCCCCGGCGAGCTGGGTTATCCGACGCTTGACGTGCTGAACCGTCTCGTCGACCGGCCGGGCCCGGTCCTGGCAGATTTCGGCGACACCCGCCTCGGTTTCTTCGTGCCGCCGGGCACCGTCTCCCGCTGGATCGGTACGGGGGTACGGGGCGCGGGCGGCGGCACCTGGATCGTCGTCCCGTATCCGGGCCGTACCGGCGGCGGCGTCCGCTGGCAGGTGCCGCCGGACGGCTCTGGCACGCTCACCGATCCGCCGTTGCTGGAACTGGCGATGCATGAGGCGGCGGCCGGGATCGCGGGGGCCGCCGGCGGTGACAGCGCCGGTGACAGCTGCGGCAGCTGCGGCGAAGGAGGGGGCGGTGCGCGCGGTGGTGGCGTGGGGGAGTCGGAGCGGTAGGGCGCCAGAGGTCTTGACAACATGATTGGTCTGGACCATGTTGTGCCCGGCTCGGTCACTCAATTCCGCCATGCCCGGAGGCAGTTGTGGAACGCAACAGACGACCTTCTCGGTACCCCAGACTCTTGGCCGCTCTCGCGGCTGCCGTACTCACCGCCGGTGGCCTCGTCGTGTCCGCCGAGACGGCCCGCGCCGCCGACGCGGACGTCGCCACCAACGGTGGCTTCGAATCCGGCCTCGCGGGCTGGAGTTGCACGGGTGGCAGCGGCGTGACCGTCAGTACCCCCGTGCACGGCGGCACGGCCGCGCTCAAGGCCACCCCGGCGGGCAGCGACAACGCGAAGTGCGCCCAGGCCGTCACCGTCCGGCCAGACTCGGCGTACACGCTCAGCGCCTGGGTGCAGGGAAGCTACGTCTACCTCGGCGCCTCCGGGACCGGCACCACCGACGTCTCGACTTGGACCCCGTCCGCGCCCAGTTGGCAGAAACTGACCACCTCCTTCCGTACAGGCCCCGCCACCACATCGGTGACCCTCTACACCAACGGCTGGTACGGCACCCCCGCCTACCACGTCGACGACCTCAGCCTCGTCGGGCCGGGCGGCGAGACCGGACAGCCGCCGGCCGCCCCCGCGGGGCTCAGAGCCGCGACGGTCACCGCGTCATCGGTCGGCCTCGCCTGGTCCCCCGTGGCGGGCGCCACCAGCTACACGGTGCACCGTGACGGCGCCCCGGACGTGAACGTCGCCGGCACCTCGACCACGATCACCGGGCTGAGCCCCGCGACCGCCTACCGCTTCCAGGTCTCGGCCACCAACGCCGCGGGCCGCTCGCCGCTCTCCTCCGCCGTCACCGCCACCACCCAGGCCGGAGGCGGGGGCGGCAACGGGGCGGACCTTCCCGCCCACGCCCTGGTCGGCTACCTGCACTCCAGCTTCGCCAACGGCTCCGGCTACACCCGCATGTCCGACGTACCCGCCTCGTGGGACGTCATCAACCTCGCCTTCGGCGAACCGACATCGGTCACCTCGGGCGACATCCGCTTCAGCCTGTGCCCCGTCGCCGAATGCCCGAACGTCGAATCCGCCGCCGAGTTCAAGGCCGCCATCAAGGCCAAGCAGGCCGCGGGCAAGAAGGTCCTGATCTCGATCGGCGGCCAGAACGGTCAGGTCCAACTCGCCTCGACCGCCGCGCGCGACGCCTTCGTGAGCTCCGTTTCCAAGATCATCGACGAGTACGGCCTCGACGGCCTCGACATCGACTTCGAGGGCCACTCGCTCTCCCTCAACACCGGCGACACCGATTTCCGCAACCCCACGAGCCCCGTCATCGTCAACCTGATCTCCGCTGTGAAGAGCCTGAAGGCCAAGTACGGGGCGGACTTCGTGCTCACGATGGCCCCGGAGACGTTCTTCGTGCAGCTCGGCTACCAGTTCTACGGCTCCGGCCCCTGGGGCGGCCAGGACCCGCGCGCCGGGGCGTACCTCCCCGTCATCCACGCGCTGCGCGACGACCTCACCCTGCTGCACGTCCAGGACTACAACTCGGGGCCGATCATGGGGCTCGACAACCAGTACCACACGATGGGCGGCGCCGATTTCCACATCGCGATGACCGACATGCTGCTCACCGGCTTCCCGGTGGCCGGCGACACCACCAAGGTCTTCCCGGCGCTCGACCCGGGCCAGGTGGCGATCGGCCTACCGGCGTCGTCGCAGGCGGGCAACGGCCACACCGCCCCGTCGGAGGTGAACAAGGCCCTGGACTGCCTGACCAAGAAGACCAATTGCGGGTCGTACCAGACGCACGGGACCTGGCCCACGCTGCGCGGCCTGATGACCTGGTCGATCAACTGGGACCGCTTCAACCAGTGGGAGTTCTCCCGCAACTTCGACGGGTACTTCGGAAGCTGAGCCGAGCTGTGCCCACCGGGCCTGCCTCGCGCTACGGGGCGCCGGTGCCCGAGCCGGCGGCCCCGCGGCTGTCGATCCGCCGCAGGGCCGCCACCAACAGGGCCAGCAGCATGCCGCAGAGCAGCCAGCTGCCGAGAACGTCGAGGGGCCAGTGATATCCCCGTAGCACCAGTCCGATGCCCGTCGCCGCACTGAGCACCACGGCGACGGGCATCGTCCATACGCGCCATCCGCGCCCCGTGCGGGGCGACAGCAGCAGCGCGGCGCCGCAGTAGGCGACCATCGCCGTCGCCGTGTGACCGGACGGGAAGTAGCCGGACTCCGCCGTGAGCGGCCCTGGCCGGTCGATCCACAGCTTGAGCGGCATGACGAGCACCGGTACGGCCGCCATGGCCAGCACGACCGCCAGCGCCCGCGCCCGGTGCCCCCGCCACGTCGCGTACCCGGCCGCGACGGCCAGGACGGGAAGGGCGACCGGGACGCCGCCGAGATCGGCCAGGAACTCCGTCAGTCCGACGGGGCCACGTTCGTAGGAGGAGCGTCCCAGGCGTTCGTCGGCGTCACGGAGCGGGCCACCGGCGACGACCTGCCAGGTGACGAGCGCGAAGAGAACGGCGCAGAGAGCGAATGCCCCGTGCGGGGCGAAGTGTCCGAAGGGGCCGTCGGAGCCGAAGCGTCCGGAGAGGAATGTCGGCCGCCCCGGAACAGGGGGGGTAGTTCCGAGACGGCCGCCGGGACCGGGTCGCCGCGCGCCCCGGGGGGTTTGGGGCGGGCGGCCGTCCGATCGGTGAGGAATTCCGGAGCTGGATGCTCCAGTGCGCCCGAAGACGCGACCAGAACGGGGCTGGGGACGCCCCGCCGTGGGTTCGCCCGCAGTCTCCTGCGAGCGGGGTGTTTCGTTCATCTGCCGAAACCGTACGTCAGCGCCGTGAGGTCCGACAGCGGGAAGGTGAACCCGCCATCGGCCCCGCACAGCTTCTTCACAGGCCCCGACCCGGGGCCCGGCGCACCACCCGGTCAGAGTCCGGCGAGCGCCTGCTCCAGGATGTCGAGGCCCTCCGTAAGGAGGTCCTCGCCGATCACCAGCGGCGGCAGGAAACGCAGCACGTTGCTGTAGGTGCCGGTGGTGAGGACCAACAGCCCCTCCTGGTGGCACGCCTTGGCGAGCGCGGCCGTCGCCTCCGGGTCCGGCTCCTTGGTGTCCCGGTCCTTGACCAGTTCGAGTGCGAGCATCGCGCCGCGGCCCCGTACGTCGCCGATGACGTGGAACTTCTCGGCCATCTCCTTGAGACGGGGCTTCATGATCTCTTCGATGCGCCTGGCCTTCGAGGCGAGGTCCAGCTCGCGCATCGTCTCGATGGCACCGAGCGCGGCGGCGCAGGCCACCGGGTTGCCCCCGTACGTACCGCCGAGGCCGCCCGAGTGCGGCGCGTCCATGATCTCCGCGCGGCCCGTGACGGCGGCGAGCGGCAGCCCGCCGGCGATGCCCTTCGCCGTCGTGATCAGGTCGGGTACGACGCCCTCGTCCTCGCACGCGAACCACTGCCCCGTCCGGCAGAAACCGGACTGGATCTCGTCGGCCACGAAGACGATGCCGTTGTCCTTGGCGAACTTCGCGATGGCGGGCAGGAAGCCCTTCGCCGGTTCGATGAAACCGCCCTCGCCGAGCAGCGGCTCGATCACGATCGCCGCGACGTTGTCCGCGCCGACCTGCTTGCTGATCTCGTCGATGGCCTGCGCGGAGGCCTCGGCGCCCGCGTTCTCGGGGCCGGTCGGCCAGCGGTAGCCGTAGGCCACGGGTACGCGGTAGATCTCCGGGGCGAACGGACCGAAGCCGTTCTTGTACGGCATGTTCTTCGAGGTCAGCGCCATCGTGAGGTTCGTACGGCCGTGATAGCCGTGATCGAACACCACGACCGCCTGCCGCTTGGTGTACGAGCGGGCGATCTTCACCGCGTTCTCGACGGCCTCGGCGCCGGAGTTGAACAGCGCGGACTTCTTGGCGTGGTCGCCCGGGGTCAGCTCGGCGAGCTGCTCACAGACCTCCACGTAGCCCTCGTAGGGCGTGACCATGAAACAGGTGTGGGTGAAGTCGGCGAGCTGCGCCGTGGCGCGGCGTACGACGGCCTCTGCGGAGGAACCGACGGACGTCACCGCGATGCCGGACCCGAAGTCGATGAAGCTGTTGCCGTCCACGTCCTCGACGACGCCGCCACCCGCGCGGGCGGCGAAGACGGGCATCACGGAGCCCACACCGGCGGCGACCGTGGCGGTACGGCGGTTCTGCAGCTCCAGCGACTTGGGACCGGGGACGGCGGTGACGACGCGCCGCTCCTGCGGGATTGCGGTCATGAGGGGCTCCTGGGGGTGGTTCCGGACGCTACGTGTCTCGACGTGTCTGGCGTTCTCGTATCTGCCTTCACTTCGCAGGCTAGGGGCGGAGGCAAGCGGCGGGCATGCGCCGTTCGGGAGTGTCCGCGACGTGTCGTTGTCCGTCACGGACATAGGACCTGGCGGACCTCTCCGCGCACGCCGGGGGCGCGCGAACAACACTCCGTACGGCCAGAACGGTGAACTCCCCCTACGTGGGCACTAGATTGAGGCGTGTACAGGGCGGACCTGGCTGGTCAGGGGACAGGGGTTCATGAACACCGACGGCACGCACGACTCACGCGGCACACGGCCCAATCCCGTGCCACGTCCGGCGGGGCCACCGCCTCAGCCCCCCACGTCGCCGCCGTCGACCCCGCCGCCCACGGCCCCCTCGGAATCGCCGGCGGTACCCGCCCCGGCCTCCGGTCCGGAGGCGTACCCGGCCCCGCCGGTCGCCCCGGTCCCCCCGCCCTCGCCGACGCACGCGCCGGCCCCGGGGATCGGCGCGTCGGTCGCCGAATGGCTGCGGATCCCCCGACCCCAGGCCGAGCCGGGTATCTGGCGCCTGGGCCACCGCCCGCGCCCGCCGGAGGCGCCCCAGCAGGTGCCGGCGCGCCAATTGTTCAGCGGTGCTCTCGTCGCCTACCTGTGCGGCTGGCTGGTCTGGTCGCTGCTCTGGAACGGCTATCTGGGCGGCTGGTGGATCTTCGGCGACAGGTGGTGGCTCCTGCCGATCCAGTGGCTGACCCCTGAGAGCTGGCGGTCGAGAGACAGCCCGAACGTCGAGCTGTACGTGGCGGCGAGCTATCTCTACTACGCCCTCGTCGTCGGCCTGCTGGCCGTCGCCTTCGGCCGTATCGGCAACTGGAACGAGGTCTGGCGCCGATACGGGGTGCCACTGTGGCCGCTCTTCGTACTGCTGCCGGGCTTCTGGCGTGAGATGCCACGCACCGTCGACTGGCTGACCTGGGTCTCGAACATCTACTACGTGCTCCTCGTCGCCGCCGTGCTGGCAGTTGTCGGGCGCGCCGGTACCTGGCCCCCCGTACGGCGCCGCCTCGGGATGGCCACGCCCGACGAGGCGCCACCACCGCCGCCCGCCGACGCCGACCCGGCGGACTGGCCCGAACTCCGTGCCGCGGGACTGACCGAAGCCGCGGCCAAGCTCGCCGAAGCCGTACGGCGAGGCACCCTCAGCGACGTCGACTACGCGCGGATCCGCCGCGCCTGGCAAGGTGTCCGCACCCGGCCCGAGAGGCTGCCCGCTTTCACCGACACCGTCCGAGCCCACGGGGCGGGCGCCTGCGCCCATCCTTCGGGTGCGCGGGACCTGCCGCTGCGCACGGCTCACCACGACCTCGCCACCGGGCAGGTCAGGATCGGCACCGTGGCGGACCACCCGCGCAACCCCTACGCGCGGCGTACCACCGGCGTCGCCCTGGAGCCGGGGCTGCTCGGCACGTCGCTGCTCGCCGTCGGCCCCGCGGGCTCCGGCAAGACGGTCAGGCTGGTCCGCCCGGTCGTCGAGTCGCTCTGCCTCCAGGCGCTCGCCAACCGCGCCGCCGTCGTCGCCGTCACCGCCTACGGGGCGGCGCTCGCCCCCGACGACTCCTTCGACCTCGTGATCGCTGTCGGCCGCCCGGGCGCCACGCACGACCTCGACCTCTACGGAAGCGCCGACGACCCCGACGAGGCCGCCAGAACGCTGTCGGAGGCCCTCGTGGGGGATCTGGCGGCCGGTCTCCCGGGTGGCGACCGACGCAGGGCGGCGACCGCGCTCGCCCAGCTCATCGGGCCCTATCGCAGCGTGCACGGACATTTCCCCGCCGTCCCGGAACTGCGGGAGCTGATCGGCGGTTCCACCGTGGCCGTGCAGGCCCTGCGAAGCGCGCTGGAGTCGTCCGGCGGCGCCGACGCGGCGGCCCAACTGCGCGAGCTCGACGCACGTGAGCGGCAGTCGACGCGCGGCGACGACATCGGCGTACTCCTGGCCGAACGCCTGGCCTTCCTCGACCGGCCCGCCTTCGCCGACTTCTTCCGTACGGACGGCAGCAGCCGCTCGTTCTCGCTGCGCGCCGTCGAGCATCCGCTGCGCGTCAGGATCGACCTGCCCGAGCGGGGCCACGCCGAGGCGTCGCGGATCATCGCCCGGCTTCTCCTCGCCCAGTTCACGGACGCCGCGCTTGCTCGTGCCGACCGTTCTCTGTTCGCGTGCCTCGTCCTGGACGACGCGACGTACACCGTGACGGGCGACTCCGTCCGTGCCATCCAGCGACTGCGCTCGGCGAACGCCGGAGTGGTCCTGCCGCTGCGCACGCTGGAAGACGTCCCGGAGCCGCTGCGTGGCCCGCTCCTGGGCGCCGTGGGGTGCCGCGTGGCGTTCTCCGGGCTCGGTCCCTGGGACGGCGGACGTTTCGCTGAGAGCTGGGGGACCGAGTGGGTCCAGACCCGCGACGTCACCAACCGGCAGATCGTCTCCGACGAGCCGCTCACCAAGGCGCTGCACTTCATGCGGCGGCTGGTGACCGGCAAGGCGGCCACTGCCGAGGCGGTCACGGTCCGGGAGGTCGAACGTGAACGCTGGTCCGCCTCGGAACTGGCCCACTCCGTCCCGGCGGGCCACGCCGTGCTCTCGCTGACCACGGTCGGCGGGGAGCACGCGCCGCCCATGCTGGTGGACCTCCGTACGTAAGCGGGCCGACCCGAGCGCGGGGGCCATCACCGTACGTCGGCGGCGTCATTTGGACGCCGCCCCCTGTTCTCGTACACCCTGGCAGAATTGGTGTCAGTCGTTTCTACGAGACGGCGAAAATGTCCGCCCGCCCTCTTCATGAAGGTTCTACGGTCCACCATGCCGCCCACCCTCGCCTCGCTCATCCAGCACTCGGCGCTCAAGCTCACCGTGCGCGCGGGGGAGGACCGGCTCGATACGCCGGTGCGATGGGCGCATGTCAGTGAACTCGAAGACCCGGTGCCGTACATGGACGGCGGCGAACTGCTGCTCGTCACCGCCGTCACCCTGCACGCCGAGGATCCCGAGGCCATGCGGCGCTACGTACGGCGCCTCGTGGGCGCCGGCGTCGTCGGTCTCGGCTTCGCCGTCGGCGTCAACTACGAGGACATCCCGGATGCCCTGGTCGACGCCGCACGGGCGGAGGGACTGCCGCTGCTCGCGGTCCCTCGCCGTACTCCTTTCCTCGCCATCAGCAAGGCCGTCTCGGCGGCGATCGCGGCCGATCAGTACCGGTCTGTCACGGCGGGTTTCGAGGCACAGCGGGAGCTGACCCGCGCGGCGCTCTCCGAGGGCCCCGCCGTGCTGCTGGCCCGTCTCGCGGCGCATATCGACGGCTGGGCCGCGCTGTACGACGCGACGGGCGCCGTGATCGCCGCCGCGCCCGACTGGGCGGCACGCCGCGCCGCCCGCCTCTCTCCCGAGGTGGAACGGCTGCGGGAGCGGCCGGCGCCCGCCAGCGCCGTGGTCGGCGATCCCGGCGACCGGGTCGAGCTCCAGTCACTGGGCAGCGGCCGTCGCGTACGGGGTGCCCTGGCCGTCGGTACGGGGGCGGCGCTGGGCACGGCTGAGCGGTACGCGGTGCACTCCGCCGTCGCGCTCCTGACACTCACCACGGAGCGGTCCCGCGCGCTCCAGGAGGCCGAGCAGCGGCTCGGCTCCGCGGTACTGCGGATGCTGCTCTCCGGCCAGCCCGACCACGCGCGAGCGGTGGCGGGGGATCTGTACGGCGGGTTGCTGGACGCCCCGTTCCGGCTGCTCATCGCGGAACCGGCCGAGGCGGGTGCCGAGCCCCGTGACTCCGCCGCGGGTCATCCGCTCCAGTCGCTGACCGATTCGCTGGAGGCGTCGGCGGCACACGGAGGCGAAGCGGTGCTCGCCGTCCCCGACGGCGAGGAACGGCTCGTCGTGCTCGCGGCTGACGCGGGAGCGGTCACCGGTGCTTGCGAGGCGTACAAGCAGCAGGAGGCGGACGAAGCGGGTGTCGTCATCGGCCTCTCCGCCCCGACGGGGCCGATCGCGGCCGCGGGCGCGTACAAGCAGGCCGAACAGTCGCTGTCCGTCGCGCGACGGCGCGGCCGTGCGCTGGTGGAGCACGAGGAACTGGCAGCCGGTTCGCTCCTGCCGCTCCTTGCCGACGACGCCGTGCGGGCCTTTGCCGACGGCATGCTGCGCGCGTTGTACGAACACGACGCCAAGGGGCGTGGTGACCTGGTGGACTCCCTCAGGGCCTGGCTCTCGCGCCATGGCCAGTGGGATGCCGCTGCGGCAGATCTGGGCGTCCACCGGCATACGCTGCGCTACCGCATGCGCCGTGTGGAGGAGATCCTGGGCCGCACCTTGGACGACCCGGACGTCCGCATGGAGCTGTGGCTGGCCCTGAAGACCACTTCGGCGACACCGCCTGGTCCCTGAGCGACGTCCGCCCTCACCATGCTGTGCGCCCCAACTGGCGCGACGTGTTCGGCGTTTACCGCGCGTGCCCGCTTCGGGCGATGCCTGGGCGGTCGACGGCCCACGGGCCCCGGCGAGGGTCCTGCCGCGTATGCCAAAGCGTCACAGCTCGCACCTACCACCACTCCATCCCGGACAAATCCTGTGCGCGCCCCGGACCCCTACGGTGGAGGAGACAACTCCACCACTTCGGAAGGGCCGGGACTCGCAATGCCGAACGAAACTGTGGCAGCCACCCATGCCTTCTGGCTCGCGGGACGCCAGGCCACCGGTGAGGAGACCTTCGACGTCACGTCCCCGTGGGACGGCCGGCTCGTCGGCAAGGTCGCCGTGCCCACAGAGGCTCAGGTCGAGGAGGCCGTGGCCGCCGCGTACGCCGTGCGCGACGAGTTCGCCGCGACGCCCGCGCATGTCAGGGCCGCCGCGCTCGACCACGTGTCGCGGCGTCTCGTCGAGCGCACCGAGGAGATCGCCCGGCTGATCTCCGCCGAGAACGGCAAGCCCATGAAGTGGGCACGCGGCGAGGTGGGCCGCGCCGTCTCCGTCTTCCGGTTCGCGGCGGAGGAGTCCCGTCGGTTCAACGGCGGCGAGGCCCAGCGACTCGACACCGACCTCGGCGGCGCCGGCCGCCTCGCGCTGACCCGTCGCTTCCCGCGCGGCGTCGTCCTCGGCATCGCGCCGTTCAACTTTCCGCTGAATCTCTGCGCCCACAAGATCGCCCCGGCCATCGCCGTAGGCGCCCCGATCATCCTCAAGCCCGCCCCGGCGACGCCGCTGTCCGGGCTGCTCATCGGTGAACTGCTCGCCGAGACGGAGCTGCCCGTCGGCGCCTGGTCGGTGCTGCCCGTCGCCAACGACCGGATGCCCACCCTCGTACAGGACGAGCGCCTGCCGGTGATCTCCTTCACCGGCTCCGACAAGGTCGGCTTCGCCATCATGGACTCGGTGCCGCGCAAGCACTGCACCCTCGAACTCGGCGGCAACGGTGCGGCAGTTGTCCTCGCCGACTACGCGAGCGAGAAGGATCTCGACTGGGCGGCGACCCGGATCGGCACCTTCTCCAACTACCAGGGCGGCCAGTCCTGCATCTCGGTGCAGCGTGTCGTCGCGGACGCGTCCCTGTACGAGCGACTGGTGCCCAAGATCGTCGCCGCGGTGGAGGCGCAGGTCACCGGAGACCCGTCCGACGACGCGACGGACGTCGGTCCCCTCGTCAGTGAGGACGCCGCCAAGCGTGTCGAGGCGTGGGTCGACGAGGCCGTACGGGCGGGCGCCCGGCTCCTGGCCGGCGGCAAGCGCGACGGTGCCTCGTACACGCCCACCGTCCTCGCCGACGTCCCGGCGGACGTCACGATCTCCTGCGAGGAGGTCTTCGGCCCCGTCCTCACCCTCACTCAGGTCGACGGCGAGGACGCGGCGTTCGACACGGTCAACGATTCCAAGTACGGCCTCCAGGCGGGGGTGTTCACCCACGACGTGCAGGCCGCGTTCCGCGCCCACCGGGCGCTGGAGGTCGGCGGCGTCATCGTGGGCGACGTCCCCTCCTACCGCGCCGACCAGATGCCGTACGGCGGTGTCAAGCAGTCCGGCGTCGGCCGCGAGGGCGTGAAGTACGCGATGGACGACTACACCTACGAGCGCGTGATGGTCTTCACCGGCCTCGCCCTCTGACGGACCGCACGCGCCACCCGCATTCGTACTGAGGAGGCCGGGACCGCCGCACGGCGGTCCCGGCCTTTTCCGTGTAGGCGTACGGATCCCGCGCCACGGCTCCGGCGGTGTGCGACAGGACTGGCCACACTCTCGGTATTCGGGTAGATACGGACGAGTAGTACCGGCCGGTACTTTTCTCACCAGGGCGACAGGACAACGCCTTGGCCGGTCGGGCCCATCGACCCGACGTTCGCGGCGAGGTGAGTTCCCGATGTCCGCTCCATCCGATTCATTCGACACGGCCCAAGTCCCGGAGCCCAAGGTCTCCGAGCGGGAGGCACGACGGGTGGCCGAGGCCGCCCGTGAGCAGGGTTGGCGCAAGCCGAGCTTCGCCAAGGAGCTGTTCCTCGGCCGTTTCCGGCTCGATCTCATCCACCCCCACCCCGCACCCCCGGCGGAGGACGTACGGCGCGGAGAGGCCTTCCTGGCCACGTTGCGCGAGTTCTGTGAGACGAGGATCGACGGGGCGCGGATCGAGCGCGAGGCGCGCATCCCCGACGAGGTGGTCGACGGCCTCAAGGAACTCGGCGCCTTCGGCATGAAGATCGACAGGAAGTACGGCGGTCTCGGCCTCACCCAGGTGTACTACAACAAGGCACTGGCTCTGGTCGGCATGGCGAACGCGTCGATCGGCGCGCTGCTCTCCGCGCATCAGTCGATCGGCGTACCGCAGCCGCTCAAAATGTTCGGCACGCAGGAGCAGAAGGACGCGTTCCTGCCGCGCCTCGCCCGTACGGACATCTCGGCGTTCCTCCTTACGGAGCCCGACGTCGGCTCCGACCCCGCGCGGCTCGCCACCACGGCGGTGCGTGACGGCGACGACTACGTCCTGGACGGCGTGAAGCTCTGGACCACCAACGGCGTCGTCGCCGACCTCCTCGTCGTGATGGCCCGCGTTCCGAAGTCGGAAGGGCACAAGGGGGGCATCACCGCCTTCGTCGTCGAGGCGGACTCGCCCGGCATCACGGTGGAGAACCGCAACGCGTTCATGGGCCTCCGCGGCCTGGAGAACGGGGTCACCCGCTTCCACCAGGTACGAGTCCCTGCCGCCAACCGCATCGGCCCCGAGGGCGCCGGTCTCAAGATCGCCCTCACCACCCTCAACACCGGTCGTCTGTCGCTGCCCGCGATGTGCGTCGGCGCCGGCAAGTGGTGCCTCAAGATCGCGCGGGAGTGGACGGCGGCGCGGGAGCAGTGGGGCAAGCCCGTCGCGTACCACGAGGCGGTGGGAGAGAAGATCTCGTTCATCGCGGCGACGACGTTCGCGCTGGAGGCCGTGGTCGATCTCGCGTCCCAGATGGCTGACGAGGACCGCAACGACATCCGTATCGAGGCGGCGTTGGCCAAGCTGTACGGCTCCGAGATGGGCTGGCTGATGGCAGACGAACTCGTCCAGATCCGCGGCGGACGGGGCTTCGAGACGGCGGACTCGCTGGCGGCCCGCGGCGAGCGCGCCGTACCCGCCGAGCAGGTCCTGCGCGACATGCGGATCAACCGGATCTTCGAGGGCTCCACGGAGATCATGCATCTGCTGATCGCCCGCGAGGCGGTCGACGCGCACCTGGCGGTGGCCGGCGACATCATCGACCCCGACAAGACGTTGTCCGACAAGGCCAGGGCCGGGGCGCAGGCGGGCGCCTTCTACGCACGCTGGCTGCCGAAGCTGGTCGCCGGCGCCGGTCAACTGCCCGGTTCCTACGCGGAGTTCCACCCCAAGGGGCATCTCGATCTCTCCGCGCATCTGCGTTACGTCGAGCGGACGTCGCGCAAGCTCGCCCGCTCGACCTTCTACGCCATGTCGCGCTGGCAGGGCGGGATGGAGACCAAGCAGGGCTTCCTGGGCCGCATCGTGGACATCGGCGCCGAACTGTTCGCGATGAGCGCGGCGTGCGTGCGTGCCGAGATGCTGCGCACCAGTGGCGAGCACGGCCGCGAGGCGTACCAGCTCGCCGACGTGTTCTGCCGGCAGTCCCGGATTCGCGTCGAGGAGCTGTTCACACGGCTGTGGTCCAACACGGACGACATCGACCGCAAGGTCGTGAACGGCGTGCTGTCCGGCACCTACACCTGGCTGGAGGAGGGCGTCATCGACCCGAGCGGCGACGGCCCCTGGATCGCCGACGCCACGCCGGGCCCGTCCGAACGGGACAACGTCCGTCGGCCGATCCGCTGAGCGACCGCGACCGCGAACAGCGCTCGTGACTGGCGCCCACGCCCACGCCCGCAGTGGCGGTCGCCAGTCCGGGCCTGGCCCGCCCGTACGAAGAGACCCCTGGCCGCGTCCTCCTTACGGAAGACGCGGCCAGGGGGCGTGACGACGCGCTGCCTCGCCTCAGTTGAACGGGTCGAGCGTGAGGTACGCCTGCCGAGGGTCACCGTCGTGCACCAGCGACTCGTGGGCCCCGACGTCGTCGAAGGCGAAGCCGTACGCCTTGCCGTCGACCATCTGCTCGTGGATCTTCTTGGAGTAGTGGTTGGTGACGGAGTCCTTGTAGAAGTCCGCCGAACCGGCGTCCGGCTGGTTGGGGTTGGTCAGAAGAGTGGAGCGGTTGAACCCCGCGCACAGGGTGCGCGAAATCGGGCCCCGTACTTGGTCGTTGGGGGCGTCGAGGAGCTTGTAGCAGCCGAAGATGCTGTCCGCGTCGGGCTTCTGGAACGAAGTGACCACCGCGCCGGAGGTGTTGGTGAAGTTCATGGTGTTGCCGGAGACCCTGCCGACGTACTTGACCGCCGGCTGATTCGCGAACGGGGTCACCGTGAGTGGGGAGTTGGCGTACTTCGCCCACACCCGGTCGATGTAGTCGTTCATGACGCCGGCCGGCAGAGCGCCGGACGCGATGCCGTGTCCGGGGGCCAGAGCCCGCAGGACGGTGCCGTCCGACCGGGTCTGGATCAGCCCCGCCCAGCCGCCCGGCTGCGCCCTGAGAGAGTTGAAGAAGCCGTTGTAGCCACCCGGCTTCAGATGGCCCGTGGTCTTCGTGGCGCCGTCGGGGCCCTTGACGCCGACCGCGTACGGCGCCGAGAACATGTCGACCTGGGTGCTGTTGATCCACAGTCCGGAGTCGTTGAGCGTGTACTCCGACCAGTTGAAGAGGATGTTCCTGTTCGGGTCGTTCGGATTCTGCACGGCGGGCTGCACCAGTCCGCCGGTGGCCAGTCTGAAGTCGAGCTTCTGGCCGTACGAGAAGTAGACCCGTCCCGAGAACTTCGGCAGTTGGATCGTCTTGCTCTGGCCCGGGGCCGGCCCGGCGATCGAGGCGTCCGGCGCCGGTGTCGGCGGATTGCCGCCGGCGGGCCAGGCGTGGAAGGTGCCGTTGGCGTCGGCCCAGCCCTGCCTGCCGGACGAGAGCTCCGTACCGAGGTTGTAGATGTAGACCTGTTCGCCACGTGCGGAGCTGTTCGTGATGGTGAACGGAATGGTGTTGGGAACGGCGGCCTCGGCCGGGGCCGCGGCGGTCAGGGCCGTGAATCCGGTGGTGAAGACCACCGAGGCGGCCAGAGAAGCCAGCAGCTTGCGTATCGCAGGCACTCGCTCTTCCTCCTCGTCAGGTAGATCCCAGTGGGGGCGGTGGGGGGCGGAATCTGACGTACGACGCCGCCGATGAGGCGGGTGCGACTGAAGGGCCGGGCGCGCAACCGGTAGCGGGGAGCGGAGAAACCGGAAGGCGGCGGCTCTTCAGGTACAGACCTTTCTGAGAGCGCTCTCAGAATCACGCCGCGCGTCAGGCGTGTCAATGCGGATGCCGCAACTCGCCGAAGTGTCCTCACCCCGCGAGTCCCCAGTCGGCGTGGTGTTCCCGCTCGGCTCATGTGTGACCCCGGTGGCCGGCATGCAGCACAATCGAGCCTCCACGTGACCACACGGAGCACCGACCGCGTGATCGGTCGCGGGCGCCGTCGACCGACGATTGGGGCAGACATGTTCGGGGCGGGCAATCAAGGACGGTCCGGCGGCCGGCACGCACGGCTGCGCCGCGCCGCGGCTCTCACGCTCGTCGGAGCCGTGCTGACCGGTGCTGCCGCCTGCGGCGGCAACACGTCCGACGGCGACGACGGCGCCAAGGGCGGCGGAACGGACGGCAAGGCGCCCGCGTCCACCCCCGCAGGCGACGCCGCAGACTCCGCGGACGCCGCCGAATCGGCCGAGTCCGCCGGCTCCGGCGAGTCCGGGAGCTCCGGCGCTTCCGGCGGAGGCGGAGGCGGGGCCCTGAGTCAACGCGACCTCACGGCGCTCGCGTTCACCGACGGCGAGAAGATCGGCAAGTACACGGCCGGGGAGTTCTCCCTCGGCGAGCCTCAGGGCGAGGACTACACGGCCACCCCCGCCACCTGCCAGCCGCTCGTCAGCCTGGCCAAGGGCGCCACAGCCTTCGACCCGGCGTCCGAGGTCCACCGCAACGTCGACGTCGCCGAGGAGATGGTGGGCACGACCGTCGCCGTACAGCTCCGCTCCTACAACGGAGGCGGAGCGAGCGGCGTCATGAAGGCCCTCGGCGCGGCCGGCAAGGCCTGCGCGGGCGGCTTCGTCGAGAACCGGGCCGTCGCCAAGGGGCAGTACCTGAAGGTCGAGCCGGTCAAGGCGCCCGACCACGGCGACGAGGCGCAGGCGTACCGCTTCACGATCCTCGACGTGAAGGGCACGCTGAAGCTGTACGAGTACCTCACCGTCGTACGCTCCGGCACCACCACCCTGTCCTTCCGGGCCGACATCCTGGACACGAAGGACATCGGCAAGGTGCCCGAAGAGGTCGTCACGGCGCAGTGGAAGAAGTTCGAGGCGGGCTCGACCGGCTGACGGCCGGGACCGGCCGGGGCCCGCCCCACGCCCCGTTTTTGGCCCTCACCGCCCGCACCGTCGTCCGATGCGGCAAGAATGGGGCCATGAGCGACAGTCCAGCCCCACTCGCCGACCCCCACATCGCCTTCGACGCGTCCGAAGGCCGCCGCGACATCGTCGTCCTCGGCTCCACCGGGTCCATCGGCACCCAGGCCATCGACCTGGTCCTGCGCAACCCCGACCGCTTCCGTGTCACCGCGCTGTCCGCCGCAGGCGGACGGGTCGGACTGCTCGCCGAACAGGCGCGACAGCTCCGGGTGCGCACCGTCGCGGTCGCCCGCGAGGACGCCGTTCCCGCGCTGCGCGAGGCGCTGGTCGCGGAGTACGGCTCCGAGCCGCTCCCCGAGATCCTCGCGGGGCCGGACGCCGCCACCGACCTCGCGACGTCCCCCTGCCACACGGTGCTCAACGGCATCACCGGATCCATCGGTCTGGCGCCGACCCTCGCCGCCCTCGAAGCCGGCCGCACGCTCGCCCTCGCCAACAAGGAGTCGCTGATCGTCGGCGGCCCGCTGGTCAAGGCACTCGCCAAACCCGGACAGATCATCCCGGTCGACTCCGAGCACGCCGCGCTCTTCCAGGCCCTCGCGGCGGGCACCCGCGCCGACGTACGCAAGCTGGTCGTCACGGCCTCCGGCGGCCCCTTCCGCGGCCGTACGAGGGCGGAACTGGCCCACGTCACCCCCGACGCCGCCCTCGCGCACCCCACGTGGGCCATGGGCCCCGTAATCACGATCAACTCCGCGACCCTTGTCAACAAGGGGCTGGAGGTCATCGAGGCGCATCTGCTGTACGACATCCCGTTCGAACGCATCGAGGTCGTCGTCCACCCCCAGTCGTACGTCCACTCCATGGTGGAGTTCACCGACGGCTCGACCCTCGCGCAGGCCACGCCGCCCGACATGAGCGGTCCGATCGCCGTGGGCATCGGCTGGCCGGTACGGGTACCGGACGCCGCGCCCGCCTTCGACTGGTCCACCGCGTCGACCTGGGAGTTCTTCCCGCTCGACAACGAGGCCTTCCCTTCGGTGGGGCTCGCCCGGCACGTCGGATCGCTGGGCGGTACGGCTCCGGCGGTGTTCAACGCCGCCAACGAGGAGTGCGTGGACGCGTTTCTGGCAGGGCGCCTGCCGTTCAACGGCATCATGGATACCGTCACCGAAGTCGTCGCCGAGCACGGACAGCCCACCGGGGGAACCTCGCTCACTGTGGCCGACGTCCTAGAGGCGGAGACCTGGGCGCGTGCCCGGGCCCGCGAGATGGCAGAGAAATTCGGCGAAGCACAGCCAGCGGAGGCCCGCGCATGACGATCCTGTTGACAGTTCTCGGCATCGCGATCTTCGCCGTGGGACTGCTCGTCTCCATCGGGCTGCATGAGCTGGGCCATCTGTCGACGGCGAAGCTCTTCGGCATCCGCGTGCCGCAGTACATGGTCGGATTCGGCCCCACGATCTGGTCGCGCAAGAAGGGCGAAACCGAGTACGGGCTCAAGGCGATCCCGCTCGGTGGCTACATCCGCATGATCGGGATGTTCCCGCCGGGGGCCGACGGACGCATCGAGGCGCGGTCCACCTCGCCCTGGCGCGGCATGATCGAGGACGCGCGCTCGGCCGCCTTCGAGGAGCTCAAGGAGGGCGACGAGACCCGGCTCTTCTACACGCGAAAGCCGTGGAAGCGCGTGATCGTGATGTTCGCGGGACCGTTCATGAATCTGGTCCTCGCCGTCGTGATCTTCATGGGCGTCGCGATGAGCTTCGGCTTCCAGACCCAGACCACCGAGGTCGCGGGGGTTCAGAAGTGCGTCATCTCTCAGGACGTGACGCGTGAGAAGTGCAACGCGAGCGACCCGGTGTCACCCGCTCGCGCCGCCGGTCTTAAAGAGGGTGACAAGATCGTCGCCTTCAACGGAGAGCATGTCGACGACTGGTCCACGCTGTCCGGCCTCATCCGCGAGACGATCGGCCCCGCCACCATCACCGTCGAACGTGACGGCAAGGAGCAGGTCCTCCAGGCGACGCTCGCGAAGAACATGGTGGCGGAGAAGAACTCCGACGGTGAGGTCGTCCCGGACAAGTTCGTACCCGCCGGCTACCTGGGCTTCGCCGCGGCCACCGAGATCGTCCCGCTCTCCTTCGGCGAGTCAGTCGATCGCATGGGCGACATGATCGTGACCGGTGTCGAGTCGATCATCGCGCTGCCGTCCAAGATCCCTGACCTGTGGAACGCCGCCTTCTCGGACGGCGACCGCAAGGACGACTCGCCGGTGGGTGTGGTCGGCGCCGCGCGGATCGGCGGCGAGGTGATGACGCTGGACGTCCCGGCGCAGAACCAGATGGCGATGATGCTGTTCCTGCTGGCCGGATTCAATCTCTCGCTGTTCCTCTTCAACATGCTGCCGCTGCTGCCGCTCGACGGCGGGCACATGGCGGGGGCCCTGTGGGAGTCCGCGCGGAGGAAACTCGCCCGCATCTTCAAGAGGCCCGACCCGGGGCCGTTCGACGTGGCGAAGCTCATGCCCGTCGCGTACGTCGTGGCCGGTGTCTTCATCTGCTTCACGCTCCTCGTACTGATCGCCGACGTGGTGAACCCGGTGAAGATCTCGTAAGGCGGCGGGCGAGCCCGGCGCGCGCGAGATCTCCCTGCGACGGGGAACAGCTCGCACCGCCGAGGCGGCTCCAGGTTTACGGCCGGGTGTCTCTTTGCTCCCGGCCGTAAGCCTTTGGGGGGTTTGCGCGCAGCGCTGTCCTCGTACGGCGGGCCGGTGCCGTAATCTCGGTGGTTGGAGCCCGCCGAACTCGGGACCACGGTCCACACCTTGGGGTTGTACAGCAGATGACTGCGATTTCTCTCGGAATGCCGGATGTTCCGACGAAGCTCGCCGACCGGAGGGTCAGTCGACAGATCCAGGTCGGTTCGGTGGCTGTCGGTGGGGATGCGCCGGTGTCGGTGCAGTCGATGACGACGACGCGGACGTCGGACATCGGGGCGACGTTGCAGCAGATCGCGGAGCTGACGGCGTCGGGGTGTCAGATTGTGCGGGTGGCGTGTCCGACGCAGGATGACGCGGACGCGTTGGCGACGATCGCGCGGAAGTCGCAGATCCCGGTGATCGCGGACATTCATTTCCAGCCGAAGTATGTGTTCGCGGCGATCGATGCCGGGTGTGCGGCGGTGCGGGTGAATCCGGGGAACATCAAGCAGTTCGACGACAAGGTGAAGGAGATCGCGAAGGCGGCGTCGGCGGCGGGTACGCCGATCCGTATCGGGGTGAACGCCGGGTCGCTGGACGCGCGTCTGCTGAAGAAGTACGGCAAGGCCACTCCCGAGGCGCTGGTGGAGTCGGCGTTGTGGGAGGCGTCGCTGTTCGAGGAGCACGGTTTCCGGGACATCAAGATCTCGGTGAAGCACAACGATCCGGTGGTGATGGTCAACGCCTACCGTCAGCTGGCCGCGCGGAGTGATTATCCGCTGCATCTGGGGGTGACGGAGGCGGGTCCGGCGTTCCAGGGGACGATCAAGTCGGCGGTCGCGTTCGGGGCGCTGCTGAGTGAGGGCATCGGGGACACGATCCGGGTGTCTTTGTCGGCTCCTCCGGCGGAGGAGGTGAAGGTGGGGCTTCAGATTCTGGAGGCGTTGAATCTGAAGCAGCGGCGGCTGGAGATCGTGTCGTGTCCGTCGTGCGGGCGGGCGCAGGTGGATGTGTACAAGCTGGCGGATCAGGTGAGTGCGGGTCTGGACGGTCTTGAGGTTCCGTTGCGGGTGGCGGTGATGGGCTGTGTGGTCAACGGTCCGGGTGAGGCGCGTGAGGCGGATCTCGGGGTGGCGTCGGGCAACGGGAAGGGTCAGATCTTCGTCAAGGGCGAGGTCATCAAGACGGTGCCCGAGTCGAAGATCGTCGAGACCCTCATCGAAGAGGCGATGAAGATCGCCGAACAAATGGAAAAAGACGGCATCGGTTCCGGCGAGCCGCAGGTCTCCATCAGCTGACGGCCGTCGATCGGCCGGCTGTCGGAGCGGTGGCGATCCGCTCGCCCGCCTGAGGTGCCTCGGAGTCGTACGTCGTACGTGTTCTACGTAGTACGTCGAGCGCCCTGAGCGCCGTACGCGCCTCGTCCCGACATGGGCTCCGCACCCCACGCCCCAGGCGTCCGGGGAGCGGGGCCCTTCCGTGTGCGCGGCAGGCCACAGGCGTGGCGGGTACAGTGCGGAGAATCAGCAGACGTATCGTGAGGCCCCTCTCGTGTTGACGCAGACCACCACTCGGGTCCTCGACCCAGGCGAACTCGGCGCCGCGCTCGCCATTCTTGAGAGTGAGCCCGTCGCCAACGCGTTCGTGGCTTCCCGCGTCCAGGCGGCGGGACTCGACCCCTGGCGCCTCGGCGGCGAGATGTGGGGCTGGTACGCGGACGGGCGTCTGCGCTCCCTCTGCTACTCCGGCGCCAACCTGGTGCCGATCTGCGCCTCCCCCGAGGCCGTACGGGCCTTCGCGGACCGCGCCCGCAGGACGGGGCGCCGCTGCTCGTCGATCGTCGGCCCCGCCGAGCCCACAGCCCTCCTCTGGCGGCTTCTGGAGCCCAACTGGGGCCCCGCACGCGAGGTTCGCGCGCACCAGCCGCTCATGGTCACCGAGCGGGTGCCCGACACGGTGCGGCCGGACCCTCTCGTACGCCGCATCCGTAAGGAGGAGCTGGAGACGATCATGCCGGCGTGCGTGGCGATGTTCACCGAGGAGGTCGGCGTCTCACCGCTGGCCGGCGACGGCGGGCTGCTCTACCAGGCGCGCGTGGCCGAACTCGTAGGAGCGGGGCGGTCGTTCGCCCGTATCGACGACGGCAAGGTGATCTTCAAGGCGGAGATCGGCGCGGCCACGTCGCACGCGTGCCAGATCCAGGGTGTCTGGGTGGCGCCGGAGTTCCGTGGCCAGGGACTCTCGGAGAGCGGCATGGCGGCCGTCGTACGGTACGCGCTCGCCGACGTCGCCCCCGTCGTCAGCCTCTACGTGAACGACTACAACACCCCGGCCCGCGCCTCCTACCGACGGGTCGGCTTCCGTGAGGTGGGCGCTTTCATGAGTGTCCTCTTCTGAAAGTAGGGTTCGGCCATGCCGACCGTGCCGAGCTTCCCCGGGAGCGGATCCCAGATCCCCGACGTACACGTCGGGCCGATCGACCTCGCGGCGCGCGTCGACGAGGCGCTTGCCGTACAGGCGCTCGCCTTCGGGCTCAGCGAGGGCGAGATCGGCGTACGGCGCCAGATCGTGCTGCGGCATCTCCTCGCCCCCGGTGCGCGCGCGTACGGGGCGGTCACGGTGGAGGGGCGGCTCGCGGGGTTCGTCTACGGCATGCCGAACGACCGTTCCCACTGGTGGTCCACGGTCGTGGAGCCGTATCTGCGCGCCGACGGCTCCGACGGCTGGCTCGACGACTCCTTCGTGATCACCGAACTCCATGTCCACCCCGCGTTCCAGGGCCGGGGCATCGGGCGCACCCTGATCACCACCATCACGGACATCGCGCGGCAGCCCCGCTCGATCCTCTCCGCCATCGACACCGAGAGCCCCGCGCGCGGCCTCTACCGCACCCTCGGATACCAGGACCTGGCGCGCCAGGTCCTCTTCCCGAGCGCCGCCAAGCCGTACGCCGTGATGGGCGCCCCGCTCCCGCTGCGGCGGTGCTGAGCGCCGTACGGCGTGCGATTACTGATTTCCGCCTGCCGGTGTGCCCCGGCTAACCTCCTGCCAACACCCGAGAAGAAACGCAGGAGTGCTCCCCATGTCCCAGGTCCAGCGCATGTCCCGTTTGATGGCCAAGACACTGCGCGACGACCCGGCGGACGCGGAGACCCTCAGCCACAAGCTTCTGGTCCGTGCCGGGTACGTACGCCGCACCTCCGCCGGCCTCTGGAGCTGGCTGCCCCTCGGTAAGAAGGTCCTCGACAACATCTCCCGCGTCGTGCGCGAGGAGATGGACGCCATCGGGGCGCAGGAAGTACTGCTGCCGGCGCTGCTTCCCAAGGAGCCCTACGAGGCGAGTGGCCGCTGGGACGAGTACGGCGACCTCCTCTTCCGTCTCAAGGACCGCAAGGGCGGCGAGTACCTGCTCGGGCCGACGCACGAAGAGATCTTCACCCTGGTCGTCAAGGACCAGTGCACGTCCTACAAGGACCTGCCGGTGATGCTCTACCAGATCCAGACGAAGTACCGGGACGAGGCCCGTCCCCGCTCCGGTGTGCTGCGCGGCCGGGAGTTCCAGATGAAGGACTCGTACTCCTTCGACACCACGGACGAGGGCCTCGCCGAGTCGTACGCGCTCCACCGCGCGGCGTACCAGAAGATCTTCGCCCGCCTCGGGCTCGACTACCGCATCGTCTCCGCCATCTCCGGCGCGATGGGCGGCTCCGCGTCCGAGGAGTTCCTGGCCCCGGCCGCCGCGGGCGAGGACACCTTCGCCGACTGCCCCAACGGCGACTACGCCGCCAACACCGAGGCCGTCACCTTCGCCCTCACCCCGGTCGACGGGGCGGCGCACGGGGCGCTGGAGGAGCTGGACACCCCCGACACCCCGACCATCGAGACACTGGCGACGTTCCTGGGCGTGCCCGCCTCGGCGACGCTGAAGAACCTGCTCGTGAAGGTCGACGGCGAGATCACCGCTGTCGGCGTCCCCGGCGACCGTGAGGTGGACCTCGGCAAGCTCGGGGAGCACCTGGCGCCCGCCGTCGTGGAGCTGGTGACGGCCGAGGACTTCGAAGGCCGGCCCGAGCTGGTACGCGGCTACGTGGGCCCTCAGGGACTGAAGATCCGCTACATCGCCGACCCCCGCGTGGCGCCCGGCACCGCCTGGGTCACCGGCGCGAACAAGGCCGACACCCATGCCCGCAACGTCGTCTGCGGACGTGACTTCGAGGTCGACGACTACCTCGACGTCGTGGTCGTCGAGGAGGGCGATCCCTGCCCCGTGTGCGGCGCCGGCCTGAAGCTGGGGCGTGCCATCGAGATCGGTCACATCTTCCAGCTGGGCCGTAAGTACGCCGACACCTTCCAGCTCGACGTACTCGGGCAGCAGGGCAAGCCGGTGCGGGTGACCATGGGCTCGTACGGCATCGGCGTCTCCCGCGCCGTCGCCGCGCTCGCGGAGCAGACGGCCGACGAGAAGGGGCTGTGCTGGCCCCGTGAGATCGCCCCGGCGGACGTGCACGTCGTCGCGGCGGGCAAGGCGCTCCAGACGGAGCTGGCGGTCGACGTCGCCGAGCAGCTGGCGGCGGCGGGACTGCGGGTGCTGGTCGATGAGCGCGCCGGTGTCTCGCCGGGTGTGAAGTTCACGGACTCGGAGCTGATCGGCGTTCCGCAGATCCTGGTCGCGGGGCGCCGTTCGGCCGAAGGCGTGCTGGAGCTGAAGGACCGCCGCACCGGGGAGCGCGAGGAGCTCACCGTCGCCGAGGCGATCGCGCGTCTGACGGCCACCGCCACCGCTTGACGCTCGGCGCCGCCCTCCAGGGATATCGGGGACGTCGGGGACGCACAGCGGAGTGCGAACGCGAACGAAGGACTACGGGGCGGGTGGGCCCGGTCCCGTGTGACGGGGCGGGACCACCCGCCCCGTAGTCGCGTTCCCGCTGGCCCGTGACGCGCCGAGTCGAATGCGCCGGGGGCAGTGGTGCGAGCGGCCGACGCGGGCCGGGCCCCGCTAAAGCCAGTCGGCGAACTCCAGCAACAGTTCCCCGTCTTGGCGGCGTCCGGCCTCCAGCGCGCGTACGCCCGACTCCACGGCGCGGAAGAGCGTCCAGCCACGCAGCCGCTCACGGTCGATGTCCAGCGAGTCGGCCAGCTTGTTCACGCGGCGCCGCGTCGCGGACGCGCCCGACGCCGCGGCGACGAGGTCCTCCACCCGGTCCCGTACCAGCCGCGCCAAGTCGTACGCGCGCTCACCCACCACAGGCACGGGGCCGACCGCGAGCCACGGCGCCCGGTCGCCCGACAGCACCTTGCCCTGGCGGAACGCGCCGTGCAGCAGCATCAGCTCCGCCGGCCCGGCCGCGAGCAGTTCCTCACGGGCGTCGAGCGCCGCCGAGACGAGCGGAACGACCTCCGGGGCCGTCGAACCCCGCATCGCCTCGGCCTGCCCCGCCGTCCGCTCGGCGACCGTTTCGAAGCCGTGGTCGGCGACGGGCTCGACCCACAACTTCCGCACCGTTCCCGCCGCTTCGAGCAGCGCCTTGGCCTCGGGCAGGGAGCGCAGCGACGTCTCGGTGTGGAGCCGCTCCAGCAGCAGGGCACCGTCGGAGCCCGAGATGAGCTCCACGCAGCCCCAGCCCTTCCAGTGCGTCAGCGCCGCGCTCTCCGACTCCGGGGCGGCGAACGGGGGGACCACCTTGAGTGCGGCAGGGGCGCCGTCGGGGCGGCGTACGAGCACCACCAGGCTGCTCCCGCCGCCCGGCGCCACCACCCGCTCGACCGTCAACTCCCGCCGCTCCAGCGCTTCCTGGGTGATCGCGGGCAGCTGTCCGAGCCACTGCCCGGCGACGGACTCCCCGTACGTCTCACTCAGGGTGCGCACCAGCCGCTGCGGCGGTTCGAAAGCCATACGTGTCGGGATCCCTTTCGGAGCGAGCGGGCTCACAGTCGCTCGGCGAGCCCAGGAAAGGCTACGCCGCTGCCCCGCCACCGCACCGCCCGCACCGCCGCCTCGCGCAGCGCCCCGGCGGCGTCCTGGCGCAGCGGCCCCTCGGCGGCCCGTACGAGGTCGGAGTAGACCCCCGCGATCCGGTCCTCCAGATCCGCGGCGAGCCGTACGGCGGCTGCCGCGTCGGGCACCTCGAACGGCAGGGCGTACGCCGCGGCGGCGGCCACCGGCTTGCCGCCCAGATCGCGCACCGTACGCGCGAGAGCGTCGCGCCGGGCACGGTGCGCGTCGTAGGCGTTCGTCGCCTCCGGACGCCGTTCGTCGCCCACACGGCCGCCGACGACGCCGTATCCGTACACCGCGGCGTGCTCCGCGGCGAGGGCTGCCTGCGCGGCGTCCAGCGCACGGTCCTTGCTCACGAGGAGGGCCCTTCCGTCAGCAGGTACGCGTGGGCGGCGCCGGCCGCCGCGAGGGAGGCCAGCAGCCGGGCGAGCTCCGGCGGCGCGTGAACCAGCGCCTCGGCGTGCGCGTCGGCGGCACGGCGCTCCGCGGCGGCCAGCTCCCTGACCGCCGTGCCGGGGTCGGCGTTGACGGACGGCATCGGCCCGGTGTCCCCGGCGTCGCCGACAGGTGTCCCGCGCGACGCGGACGCCGACGCGGAGGGTGATGCGGACGCCGAGGGCTTCGGCTTCGCCGACTCGTCCTTCTCAGGAGGCGGCGGCGACAGGGCGGTCACATGCCGCGCGACGGCGCCCCGCAAGGGCGTCAGCCGCGCCGTCTGATCCGGATGACGCTCAAGCACCGCGTCGTAGTGCCGCAGCACGTCGTGGCTGGTACGGGCGGACCTCGCCCGCAGCGTCTTCTCGGCCCGGACAGCCGCCGCGCTCGCCCGAGTGTCCGATCCGTCGCCGTCGTCCCCGCCGGAGCAGGCGGTCAGCAGACCCCCCGCCGCGGCCCCCGCCGCCAAGAGCGCACCCCTCCGTGTCGTCCCCGTGCGCCCCACGCGTGTCTCCCTCGGGCCTCGCAGTGATCACCGCAGGCGAGCGTACCTGCGGGTCAGCCGCAGGTGGACGGCAACACCCCCCGCGACCGGATACCCTTTGCCTGACACGCGACGATCCCACAACAGCACACACGCGGCCGAGGAGTCACCCGGATGAGCACCACCCACAGCGAGAGGCTGCGCGGACTGCTGGAGCCGCTCGTCAGCGAGAAGGGCCTGGATCTCGAAGAGATCGAGGTGTCCCGGGCGGGCAGGCGTCGTGTGCTGAGGATCGTGGTCGACTCCGACGACGGCGTGGACCTCGACGCCTGTGCCGAGCTGAGCCGCACCATCTCCACGACTCTCGACGAGACGGACGTGATGGGCGAGGACGAGTACCAGCTCGAAGTGACCTCCCCAGGAGCCGACCGCCCGCTGACCGAGCGCCGTCACTACACGCGCGCCGTCGGCCGTCTGGCGAAGATCCAGCTTCACGAGGGCGGAGAACACGGCGCCGCACAAGGCGGCGAATTCGTGGCCCGCATTCTCGCGGTGGACGAGGAAGGGCTCGACCTCGAAGTGCCGGGCGTGAAGGGGCGTAAGCCGACCGCCCGCCGGGTCGAGTTCGCGTCGATCGCCAAGGCGCGCGTCGAGCTGGAGTTCAACCGCAAGGACAAGAAGGAAGAGGAGGCGTAGCCATGGACATCGACGTAAAGCTCCTGAAGGGCTTGGCACAAGAGAAGGAGATCCCCTTCGACCTGTTGGTCGAGGCGATCGAATCCGCCCTCCTCATCGCCTACCACCGCACCGAGGGAAGCCGCCGTCTCGCCCGCGTCGTCCTCAGTCGGGACAACGGTCATGTAACGGTGTGGGCCAAGGAGGACCCGTCGGAGCTGGAGGAGGGCCAGGAGGCGAAGGAGTTCGACGACACCCCGTCGGACTTCGGCCGTATCGCCGCCACCACGGCGCGGCAGGTCATCCAGCAGCGGCTGCGGGACGCCGAGAACGACGTCACCTTCGGTGAGTACGCGCGCCGTGAGGGCGACGTCGTCGCCGGGCAGGTCCAGCAGGGCAAGGACCCCAGGAACGTCCTCGTACGGCTGGACGACAAGCTGGAGGCCATCCTCCCGGTGCAGGAGCAGGTGCCGGGCGAGGAGTACACGCACGGTCTGCGGCTGCGTACGTTCGTGGTCCGCGTCGCCAAGGGCGTACGTGGCCCGTCGGTGACCCTGTCGCGCACCCATCCCAATCTCGTGAAGAAGCTCTTCGAGCTGGAGGTCCCGGAGATCGCGGACGGCTCCGTGGAGATCTGCGCGATCGCCCGTGAGGCCGGCCACCGGACGAAGATCGCCGTACGGTCCACCCGTTCCGGGCTCAACCCCAAGGGCGCCTGCATCGGCCCCATGGGGTCGCGGGTGCGCAACGTGATGGCGGAGCTGCACGGCGAGAAGATCGACATCGTCGACTGGTCGGACGACCCGGCCGAGATGGTCGCCAACGCCCTCTCGCCGGCCCGGGTCAGCAAGGTCGAGGTCGTCGACCTCGGCGCCCGCTCCGCGCGCGTGACGGTGCCGGACTACCAGCTCTCGCTGGCGATCGGCAAGGAAGGCCAGAACGCCCGCCTCGCCGCCCGCCTCACCGGCTGGCGCATCGACATCCGGCCGGACACGGAGCAGACCGACGGCGCGGACGGCGCGGACGGGGCGCAGGACAGCGGGGCCGCCGCGGGCGGCCGGCCGTCCCGCGACGACCGGGGCTGACCCCGCGGCGGTGCGGTAGGCACCGGGCGAGCCGGCGGCGTACGGGGCGAGAATGCCGCGACGTACGCCGCGGGTGAAGGTGACAAACGGGGCCGGGAGACCGCGACGTACGCCGCGGATCACGGTGGCGTACGGCACGGGGCGGCGGCGCTGGCCTTTCCGCCGAGCACGGTCGTTTCCCGGCCACCGTGGTGGCCCGACGCACGGCCGCACCGGCACGCCGCGGCGGCCTGTCGGTCGCACCGTATCCGGCCATCGGCGGCCACCCGTCGGCCACCGGAGGTCGCGGGCGACCACCGACGATCAAGGCCGCCCGGGGCCCGCGATCCGCGGCGACGTGGGACGACGCACCGTACGGAGATCAACCGAGTCTTTTTGGCCAGCAAGCGTTCGACCGTTGCCCCAAAGGGGTGAGGGCGGCGCGGGGAGGTAGACTTGAACATGTCTGGCCGGACGCACGCCCGCGCCTGCCCTGAGCGAACCTGTGTGGGATGCCGGGAGCGAGCGGTCAAGAGCGATCTGCTGCGCATCGTGGTGGTCGAGGGTGCTTGCCTCCCTGATCCACGCGGTACGCTGCCCGGCCGGGGTGCGTATGTACACCCCGCCTCGTTCTGTCTCGATCAGGCGGTCCGCCGCCGGGCGTTTCCCCGGGCCTTCAGGGTCAAGGGACCGCTCGACAGCACGGAACTGCTGCTCCACATCGAGCAGATCGAGCAGGCAGCAATGCACGAAGACGTACGGCACGGAACCCCGTGCGGTTCAGGTACCTCGCGAGTTGGAAGTAGGTCGAGATTGCGATGAGCACTCGATGAGTACGCGATGAGTACGCCCATGAAGTAGCGACGGTCCGGCGGTAACCCGGACCTAAAAGGAGCGAAGTGGCTAAGGTCCGGGTATACGAACTCGCCAAGGAGTTCGGCGTGGAGAGCAAGGTCGTCATGGCCAAGCTCCAAGAACTCGGTGAATTCGTCCGTTCGGCGTCGTCGACGATCGAGGCGCCGGTTGTACGCAAATTGACTGACGCTTTGCAGGGGCCCGGCGGCAACGCCGCGAAGCCCGCAGCGAAGCCCGGGGCGCCTCGTAAGGCGAGCCCCGCCAAGCCCGCCGCGCCCTCCCCGGCGCAGGCGGCACGTCCGGCTGCTCCCAAGCCCGGTGTCCCGGCTCCCAAGCCGGCCGCCGCCGAGGCCCCGCAGAGCAGCACCCCTTCCTCTCCGGCTCCGGCCGCGACGCCCGCCTCCGGCCCGCGTCCCGGTCCGAAGCCCGCGGCGTCCAAGCCCGCGCCGGCTCCGGTGCCCGCGGCCGAGTTCTCGGCCCCGGCTCCGGCCCAGCCGCAGGCGCCGCAGTCCCCGGCGACCCCGCCGCGTTCCGGTGCGGCCACCCCGGGGCCCCGCCCCACCGGTGGTCCCGCCGCCCGTCCGGCTCCGGCCGGCGGTCAGCGCGACGGCGGCCGTGACGGTGGCCGCGGCGGCGAACGCCCTGCGCGTCCCGCGGGTCAGGGCGCCCGTCCGGGTGCTCGTCCGGCGGGTCCCCGTCCGGGCAACAACCCCTTCACCTCGGGTGGCTCCACCGGAATGGCGCGCCCGCAGGCGCCCCGTCCGGGTGGCGCCCCGCGTCCCGGCGGCGCGGGTGCGCCCGGTGGTCCGCGTCCGCAGGGCGCCGGTCAGGGCGGTCCCCGTCCGCAGGCCGGTGCCGGTGGCCAGGGCGGTCGCCCCAGCCCCGGTGGCATGCCGCGTCCGCAGTCCCCGCGTCCCGGCGGCGCCCCCGCCGGTAACCGTCCGAACCCGGGCATGATGCCGCAGCGTCCCGCCGCGGGTCCGCGTCCCGGCGGTGGCCCCGGCGGAGGCCGTGGTCCCGGTGGTGCCGGCAGGCCCGCCGGTGGCGGTGGCGGCGGTCGTCCCGGTGGCGGCGGCGGTTTCGCCGGTCGTCCCGGTGGCGGTGGCGGCGGTGGCTTCGCCGGTCGCCCCGGTGGTGGCGGTGGCGGTGCCCCGGGTCGTCCCGGTGGTGGCGGTTTCGGTGGCGGCGGTGGCCGTCCCGGTTTCGGCGGACGTCCGGGTGGTCCCGGCGGCCGTGGTGGAACACAGGGCGCGTTCGGCCGCCCCGGTGGACCGGCCCGTCGTGGCCGTAAGTCGAAGCGGCAGAGGCGCCAGGAGTACGAGGCCATGCAGGCCCCGTCGGTAGGCGGCGTGATGCTGCCGCGTGGCCAGGGACAGGTCGTCCGGCTGTCGCGCGGTGCGTCGCTCACCGACTTCGCGGAGAAGATCAACGCCAACCCGGCGTCGCTCGTCGCCGTGATGATGAACCTCGGCGAGATGGTCACCGCCACGCAGTCCGTCTCCGACGAGACCCTGCACGTGCTCGCCGGCGAGATGAACTACGTCGTCGAGATCGTCAGCCCGGAGGAGGAGGACCGCGAGCTTCTCGAGTCCTTCGACATCGAGTTCGGCGAGGACGAGGGCGGCGAGGAGTTCCTCGTCGCGCGTCCGCCGGTCGTGACCGTCATGGGTCACGTCGACCACGGTAAGACCCGGCTGCTCGACGCCATCCGTAAGACGAATGTCGTCGCGGGCGAGGCCGGCGGTATCACGCAGCACATCGGCGCGTACCAGGTCGCCACCGAGGTCAACGACGAAGAGCGCAGGATCACCTTCATCGACACCCCGGGCCACGAGGCGTTCACCGCCATGCGTGCTCGTGGTGCCAAGTCCACCGACATCGCGATCCTCGTGGTGGCGGCGAACGACGGTGTGATGCCCCAGACGATCGAGGCGCTGAACCACGCCAAGGCGGCCGACGTGCCGATCGTGGTCGCGGTCAACAAGATCGACGTCGAGGGCGCGGACCCGACCAAGGTGCGCGGTCAGCTGACCGAGTACGGCCTCGTGGCCGAGGAGTACGGCGGCGACACGATGTTCGTCGACATCTCCGCCAAGCAGGGTCTGCACATCGACAGCCTGCTGGAGGCCGTGGTCCTCACGGCTGACGCCTCGCTCGACCTCCGGGCCAACCCGGAACAGGACGCGCAGGGTATCGCCATCGAGGCGCACCTCGACCGCGGTCGCGGCGCCGTCGCCACCGTGCTCGTCCAGCGCGGCACGCTGCGCGTCGGCGACACGATGGTCGCCGGTGACGCGTACGGCCGTGTCCGGGCGATGCTCGACGACAACGGCAACAACGTCGAGGAAGCGGGTCCCGCGACCCCCGTCCTGGTCCTGGGACTCACCAACGTCCCCGGCGCCGGCGACAACTTCCTGGTCGTCGACGAGGACCGCACCGCGCGGCAGATCGCCGAGAAGCGTGCCGCTCGTGAGCGGAACGCGGCGTTCGCCCGCAAGGGCGTCCGGTTCTCCCTGGAGAACCTGGACGAGGCCCTCAAGGCCGGCCTGGTGCAGGAACTCAACCTCATCATCAAGGGCGACGCGTCCGGTTCGGTGGAGGCTCTCGAGTCCTCGCTGCTCCAGCTCGACGTCGGTGAAGAGGTCGACATCCGGGTCCTGCACCGCGGCGTCGGTGCGGTCACGGAGTCCGACATTGACCTGGCGATGGGCTCCGACGCCATCGTCATCGGCTTCAACGTGCGGGCCGCGGGGCGTGCCTCGCAGATGGCCGACCGCGAGGGTGTCGACGTTCGCTACTACTCGGTGATCTACCAGGCCATCGAGGAGATCGAAGCGGCCCTCAAGGGCATGCTCAAGCCGGAGTACGAGGAGATCGAGCTCGGTACGGCGGAGATCCGCGAGGTCTTCCGCTCGTCCAAGCTCGGCAACATCGCGGGTGTTCTCATCCGGTCCGGCGAGGTCAAGCGCAACACCAAGGCCCGGCTCGTCCGCGACGGCAAGGTCATCGCGGAGGACCTCAACATCCAGGGCCTGCGCCGCTTCAAGGACGATGTCACCGAGATCCGCGAAGGCTTCGAGGGCGGTATCAACCTCGGAAACTTCAACGACATCAAGATCGACGACGTCATCGCGACGTACGAGATGCGCGAGAAGCCGCGCGGCTGACGTACGGGCGGCGAGGTACGGGGCGGCGTGCCGCTCACGTACAGCTGACCGCGTACGGCTGACCAGGCACGGTTGGTGACGCGTTCCGGGGCCGGTCGACGGATGCATAATCCGTCGATCGGCCCCGGCCGTTCCGTGTACGGTTTATGTGCCCCTGCCAAGCGCTGGCGGGCCTGAACCCGTACCGGCGGGACATCCGGATACACATGTATGTGGGGACACTGTCCTTCGACCTGCTCCTCGGCGACGTACGGTCGCTGAAGGAGAAACGCTCCGTCGTCAGGCCGATCGTCGCCGAACTCCAGCGGAAGTTCGCGGTGAGTGTGGCGGAGACCGGCGACCAGGATCTCCATCGCAGGGCCGAGATCGGACTCGCGGTGGTGTCCGGGGACACGGCGCATCTGAGGGACGTACTGGACCGGTGCGAGCGCATGGTCGCGGGCCGGCCGGAGGTGGAGCTGCTGTCGGTACGACGGCGGCTGCACGGAGACGACGACTGAGCCACCCGCCCCCCCGGCGGGCGGCCCCGGTCGCGGCAGCAAGAGCAGCAGACAAGAAACCCAGAAGGAAGAGTGACGGACCGGTGACCGACAACGCGCGGGCCCGCAAGCTGGCCGACCGCATCCAGGTCGTGGTCGCGGAGACCCTGGACCGGCGTATCAAGGATCCGCGGCTCGGCTTCGTGACCATCACGGACGCCCGGGTCACCGGCGACCTGCGGGAGGCCACGGTCTTCTACACGGTCTACGGCGACGACGAGGAGCGCGCGGCGTCCGCCGCGGCCCTGGAGAGCGCCAAGGGCGTGCTCCGCTCCGAGGTGGGCCGTCAGACCGGTGTCCGGTTCACGCCGACGCTGGCGTTCGTCCCGGACGCCCTGCCGGACAACGCCCGCACCATAGAGGACCTTCTCGACAAGGCGCGCGCCAAGGACGCCGAGGTGCGCGAGGTGTCGACCGGTAAGACCTACGCGGGCGACGCCGACCCTTACCGCAAGCCCGAGGATGAGGGCTACGACGAGGACGACGCCGAGCCCGCGGGCGCTGACGGCGGCGTCGACGCCACGGGTGGCGCCGGTGGTGGCACCAGGGACGCCGGTGGTGGCACCAGCGATGCCGGTGGCGACGACGACACGGACGGCGCCGCCGCTAAATGACACAGCAACTCCCCACGCCCGACGGCCTTGTCATCGTGGACAAGCCGTCGGGCTTCACTTCGCACGATGTCGTGGCCAAGATGCGCGGCATCGCCAGGACCCGCCGCGTCGGCCACGCCGGCACGCTCGACCCCATGGCGACGGGCGTACTCGTCCTCGGTGTGGAGCGGGCCACCAAACTGCTGGGGCACCTCGCCCTGACCGAGAAGGAGTACCTCGGCACGATCAGGCTGGGGCAGGACACCGTCACCGACGACGCCGAGGGAGAGATCACCTCGTCCACCGACGCGTCCGGTGTCACCCGCGAGGGCATCGACGCCGGGGTGGCCGCCCTCAGCGGCGCGATCATGCAGGTGCCGTCGAAGGTCAGCGCCATCAAGATCGACGGGAAGCGGTCGTACGCGCGCGTACGGGGCGGCGAGGACTTCGAGATACCGGCCCGGCCGGTGACCGTCTCGTCGTTCCAGGTGTACGACGTCCGCGCGGACGTGGCCGAGGACGGTACCCCCGTGGTCGACCTGGTCGTGTCGGTCGTCTGCTCCTCCGGTACGTACATCCGTGCCCTCGCGCGTGACCTCGGCGCGGGACTCCGCGTCGGGGGGCATCTCACGGCGCTGCGCAGGACGCGGGTCGGTCCGTACGGTCTCGACGAGGCCAGGACGCTGGACCAGCACCAGGAGCGGCTGACGGTCATGCCCGTCGCCGATGCCGCCGCGACGGCCTTTCCGCGCTGGGACGTCGACGAGAGGCGCGCCAAGCTGCTCCTCAACGGCGTACGGCTGGACATGCCCTCGCGCCGGGACGGGGCGGGGGACGGGGCCGCCGGATCGGGCCCCGTGGCCGCGTTCGGGCCTGACGGGCGGTTCCTGGCGCTGGTGGAGGAGCAGGGCGGCAAGGCGAAGAGTCTGGCCGTCTTCGGCTGACGGGCGCGCGGGGGTGGTCGTACGGCCGGAGGCGCGGTGGTGGCGCTGGTTGTGCACGGGGCGCGAGGGTGGCGGGGGCTGCGTGCCACGTACGGGCCGCGCGGGTGGCGGGGGTCGTGTGCGGGCCGCGCCGTGGAGCGGGTACGGCGGCCTGCCCGCGCTCCTCGGCACGCCTTCCCGGGGATCTGATCGCCCCCCTGTGCGGGATTCACTCCACCGGGCGGGCGCTCGGCGTGAATGGACGGTGCACTGGGGGCGCCTTCGGCCGGCATCCTTCTCCGGTTGATCAAGATCCGCCTACCGTCTGAGCCATGGGTAGCGCGGACCGGACGACGCTGGTGCGGATCTGTGATCTGGCGGGTCGGCCCCGTGGGACCGGCTTCGTCGCCGACGCCGAGGGGACGGTGATCACCAGCCACGAGGCCGTCGACGGCCTCGTACGGCTGGTCCTGCACGCATCGGGGGAGCGGACCTGTCTGGCCGGCGCCGACGCGATCGTTCCGCTGCCCGAGGTGGGCCTGGCGCTCGTGCGCACCGAGGGCCTCGACGTGCCACCGCTGCCGGTCTCACCCAGGGACAGCCCCGAGGCCGGGACCTACGTACGGATCGCCGCTCACGGGTGGCGTCAGGCACGAGTGCTGGGCGCCGTCCCGGCCACGTACACGGCGACCGATCGCTTCCATCTCCTGGACACGGTGCTGGAGTTGGCGATCGGCACGGGCGGCAGTGACGCGCTGCGGCTGGGTGGCGCGGCGGCGGGCGGGCCGGTGCTGGACGCCGCGACCGGCGCCGTACTGGGCGTCGTCGGTACGGCGCTGCACACACAGCACCGTGCCGCCGGACTCGCCATCTCCCTGAGGGCGGCTGCCGCGACGGACCCGTCGGGGCCACTCGCGGCGCTGCTCCGTCTGAACGACGCCACCGTCCCGGGCTACGGAGACGACCTCAACCTCGCCGGCGCACTGCACCTCACAGCGTCGATCGGGGATGGGGCAGGGGGTGGGGGCGGTGGGTCGGCTGCTGTGCCGGGGCTCGTCCAACGGGCGAACACGTCGCGTGAGTTGAGCGTCTTCACCGATGCGCCGATCGGCGGCGCCGCCTTTGACACGCTCGTCCTCGGCCTGGTGGGTGACCCGGGCAGCGGCCGTACGACGGAACTCACCGCACTCGCCGACCGACGGGCCCACGGGGCGGCGCCCGCCCCCACCGTCCGGCTACGTGGCGCCGACCTGCGTGCCGACGACGCGTCTCTCGCCGACGCCTTGGGGCGCGCGCTCGACGGGGCGGCCCGCACCGTCATCGCGTGCGGCGCGCCGGGGGCCGCGGCGTCCGCGACGCCCGAGCAGGTGGCGAGAGTCGCTCGGGGCGCGGGGCGAGCGCTGCTCGTCGTGCTCGACGGACCGGAAGAGTCTCCGCCCCAGTTGGCCCACGTTCTGCCCGACTGGACGGCGCGCACCGTTGACTGGCTCCGTGACGAAGGGGCCAGACTGGTCGTCGCCTGCCGCCCCGAGTTCTGGGAGAGGGCGGGGGCGCTCTGGCCGCCCGACGTTCTGCACCGTCCGGCCCTGGCCGCGCGCCGGCTGCCTCCCGCCGTACGCATCGGCGACCTACGGCCGCCGGAGGCGGAACAAGCCCGTGAGCTGTACGGGATCCCCCACGGGGCCCTCGCCGACACCGAGGCGGTTCATCCCCTGTCGCTCCGACTGATGGGCGAACTGCGAAACGCACTCGGCGGCGACGTCCCGGGGCGCCCCGACCGGGCGGACATCTTCACCGCGTATCTGGACCTCATCTGTCTGCGGATCGCGGAACGGCTCGCCGTGGCGACCGCGCCCGGGCTCCACGGCGCCGCCGTCGGGAGGCTGGCCGCGCGGGTGGCGGGGCAGGCGCACGAGGCGGCACGACGCTGTCTCGGCCCCGGACGGGGCGAGTTGGACCACGAGTCGTTCGACGCGATCTTCCCGCGAAGCACGGGATGGGCGGCTGCCGTCCTCGCCGAGGGCCTGCTGGTACGCGCCGGCCACGGATACCGCTTCGCCCACGAGGAACTGGGTGACTGGCTCCAGGGCGTACACCTCGACGTCGACAGCGCCCTGCACCTCCTGGTCCATCACGCGTCTCCGGCGGACGGTCCGACCGTCCCGGCGCAGCGCACCCCGGCGTCGGTGGCGCGCCACAACGGTGCACGGCAGGACGGCCCGCGCGGCCCCGCACAGCGCACCGCCCCGTCAATCCCACGGCATCGCATCGGCCCCGTGGTGCACGCTCTGCTGCTCCTCGGCCGCGATCGCGGCCCCGTCGCGCTGGGGCTGCGCCTGGACGGCCTGATCGACGCCCTGGACCGCCTCGGCGACGGGGCGGGCGACGGGGCGCCGCACGCCACCACCGGCGCCGCCATCGGCTCAGCCGCCTGCGACGGAGCACGGCGCGTCGAGGCTCGCTGGTGGGGCGCGCACCTTCTCGGCGAGGTGCTGTTGCGGGTACCCGACACGGGGCCGTACCTCCCCGTACTCAGACGCCTCGCCGCGCGCATCACGCGACGTTCCGTGCGGGAGGGAGGGCCGCACCGTCTCGGTGGGCTCGCCGAGTTCGGCCCCTGGTTCTGGACGCGACTGCGCGTGGACGAGGCCGCGCGTGTGGATCTCCTGAGACTTCTGCTGCCCGCAGACGGGGCGCCCGAGGCGCCGGGCGACCGCTCGCGGTACCTGGACGCCGCCGCAGACCTGCTGGACGCCGACCCCAGGGGCGTACAGCCACTGCTGTGCGGATGGTTCACCGACGAGCGCCGGCTGCCCACGGGGCCCGACGCCGCTGTACGGCCCACCGTCGCCACGGCGGCGCAGGCACTGCTGCACTCGCGGCGCGCCCTCGCCGTCGACGACCTCACCGAGGTGCTTGCCGCCGCGGCTCACCCCCGCGCCGACGAACTGCTCACCGCCCTCGCCGAGGACGAGCCGTCGGCGCTCTGCCGCGCCGTCGACCGCTGGGCGCACGACGCGCGCCCCGAACGCCGCCAGGCCGCCGCCAGCCACGCACCGATGGTCGCCCGCCATGTCACCGGCGCCGCCGACCGCGAACTGCTGCGCCGCGCCGCCTTGGCCCTCCTGGACGACCCCCGCACACACGGGGCGGCGCTGGGCCTTCTCGTACGGGACCCGGTGACCCGCCCACGCCATCTGGACCAGGCCGTTGTCGCCTTCGTACGGGGCGACGCCGGGCCGTCGGCGAGCGCACTCGCCGACGCGCTCGGCACGCACCGCGAGCCCGTCCTCGCCGCCTTCCGCGCGCGGTTGCACAACCCCGCGGCCGACCCCACCGACCCGCTGACCGTCCTCGCCGAGCTCCAAGAACCTCAACTCACCCACCATGCCGCGGCACTTGTGAGTGAGTACGTCGCCAGAAGCCCGGCAGCGGCCGAACACGTAGCCCAATTCGTCAACCGCCGACTGGCGCACGGTCCGTCCGCCAGGGCGGCGCTCCTGCCCCTTGTGACGGGGCTGATCCTGCACCGCCCCGTCGAGGTGCGTACGGCGCTGGTTCCGGTACTCGCGGCGCCCGGCAGCGGTGCCTCGTCCGTGCTGCGGGCCGAGCTGCTCGACGTACTCCTGGCCCACGAGCACCGTAACGGCCTCGACACGTACGGCGAGAGGGCGCGAGAGGAGACTCTGGTGCTGGACGCCCTGCTGCGGGCCGCCGCCACCGGGTGCGCCGAGCGGCCGGAGGCCGCCACGCGAGACCTCGTCCTCCGCACCGGACTGCTGGCCGTCCGCACCCCCGACGGGGCCACTCGTTTCGACCGGCGGCTGGTGGATCTCGGCCGTGAGATGCCCGGCTTCGCCGCACTCCTGGCCACATGGCTGACCGACGACCCGCGCCCATGGGCGACCGTGATCGGCCCCGGCGCCCGCAAGTCCGTCATGTCGCTCGCTACCCCGATGCCGATGCGGGTCAAAAGCCACGGGCATGGCAGTCTTAGACCTGCGTAAGAGGCATTCACGTACACGGGTTCGGGCGAGGAGAGCGGTCACAGTGCAGCGCTGGCGCGGCTTGGAGGACATCCCCCAGGACTGGGGACGCAGCGTCGTCACCATCGGCTCGTACGACGGGGTGCACCGCGGACACCAGCTGATCATCGGGCGCACCGTCGAGCGGGCCCGGGAGCTGGGAGTCGCCTCGGTGGTCGTGACGTTCGACCCGCACCCGAGCGAGGTCGTCAGGCCCGGCACCCATCCGCCGCTGCTCGCGCCGCACCACAGGCGGGGCGAGCTGATGGCGGAGCTGGGGGTGGACGCCGTGCTCGTCCTGCCGTTCACGGCCGAGTTCTCGAAGCTGTCGCCCGCCGACTTCATCGTGAAGGTGCTGGTCGACAAGTTGCACGCGCGCTCCGTCGTCGAGGGCCCGAACTTCCGCTTCGGCCATCGGGCGGCCGGCAACGTGGGCTTCCTGGCCGAGCTGGGCGAGACGTACGACTACGAGGTCGAGGTCATCGACCTGTATGTGACCGGTGCGGCGGGAGGCGGCGAGCCCTTCTCGTCGACCCTGACCCGACGGCTGATCGCGGAGGGCGACGTCGACGGCGCGGCCGAGATCCTGGGCAGGCCGCACCGGGTCGAGGGCGTGGTGGTGCGCGGCGCACAGCGCGGGCGTGAGCTCGGCTATCCCACGGCCAACGTGGAGACCCTGCCGCACACGGCGATCCCGGCGGACGGCGTGTACGCGGGCTGGCTGACGGCCGACGGTGAGCGGATGCCGGCGGCGATCTCGGTCGGTACGAACCCACAGTTCAACGGCACGGAGCAGACCGTGGAGGCGTACGCCATCGACCGCGTGGGCCTCGACCTGTACGGGCTGCACGTCGCCGTGGACTTCCTGTCCTACGTACGGCCCCAGCGGACGTTCGACTCCATCGAGTCACTTCTCGACGCCATCGCCGACGACGTGAAGCGCTCGCGCGACCTCGTCGCCGCGTACGACGCCCGCTGACGCGACCGCGCTAGACCCCCAACTACCGGCCCCGTACCTCCGAGTTGGGAACTCGACGGCGCCCCGGCTCAGAGCGCCTTCTCACTCCGTGCGCCGACCGTGCCGCCGGCAGCCGCGGCCCAGTGACAGGCGACCTGGGTGGTGGCGCCGCCCGTCAGTGTCGGCAGGGCCTCGGTACGGCATTTGGCGGCGACACCGGAGCGTTCCGCCTCGCCCGAGGCGAGGATGTGACATCTGGCGTGGAAGCGGCAGCCGCCCGGAATGCGCGACGGGTCCGGCGGCTCACCCGCCAGGACGACCGCTTCGGTGGCGGACTCCGGCAGTACGGACAACAAGGCCTGCGTATAAGGATGCTGAGGGGACGTCAGCACCTGCTCGACCGGCCCCGTCTCGACGATCCGGCCCAGATACATCACGGCCACCCGGTCCGCGATGTTCCAGGCGAGCCCGAGGTCATGCGTCACGACCAGCGCGGACAGGCCGAGTTCGTCGCGGAGCGACAGCAGCAGCGCCAGGATCTCGCCCCGTACGGAGGCGTCCAGTGACGCCACGGGCTCATCGGCGACAATCAGTTCGGGCTTCAGGACCAGCGCGCCCGCGATGACGACCCGCTGACGCTGGCCGCCGGACAACTCGTGCGGATAGCGCAGGAAGAACCGCTCCGGCGGCCGGAGCCCGGCGCGGGACAGCGCTTCGGAGACGGCCTCCCGCTCGTTGCCCTGGTAGCGGTGGATGCGCAGGCCCTCGGCGACCGCGTCGTACACAGTGTGCCGCGGGTTCAGCGAACCGCTCGGGTCCTGAAGCACCAGTTGGACCCGCTTGCGGTACGCCTTGAGGGCGGCGGACTGGCGGCCGAGAGGAACGCCGCCGAAGGTGATGGCGCCCGTCGTCGGCGGCACCAGGCCGAGCAGGGTCCGCGCCAGCGTCGTCTTGCCGCAGCCCGATTCCCCGACCAGAGCGACGATCTCGCCGCCACCGATGTCCAGATCGACGCCGTCGACGGCCCGCGCCGCCGGGGCGCCGCGCCGCCCGGGGAACGTGACATGCAGCCCCGTGGCCGAGAGCAGAGGCGTGGGCGTGGTGGTCATGACTGGCTCCTGAGAGATGGCCGCCGGGCGGCCGTACGAGCGAGACGGTGCGGGCACGGTGCTGACCGCGGCGTCGGCCGCGCCGTGCGCGGGAGCGGGGCAGCCGCCCCGTCGGCGTGTGCGGACGTCATGGGAGTCGTTCCGCGGGCGTCGCAGGCACCTGCGCCGGTACCGCCACTCCGACGTGCACGCACGCCGCGCGCCGGCCCGGCCCCGCCTCACGCAGCGACTGGTCCTCCCGTGCGCAGTCGTCCAGCGCGACGGGGCAGCGTGGATGGAACGTGCAGCCCGACGGCAGCGCCGAGGGATCCGGCGGGTCGCCCGGCAGACCGCGTGGGGCCCGCCGCGATGAGGGGTCGCCGATCCGGGGGAACGCCGCGGAGAGCGCGCGGCTGTACGGGTGCTCGGCGGCGTCGTACACCGACTTCGCCGGCCCCTCCTCGACGATCCGGCCCGCGTACATCACGGCGAGCCGGTCACAGGTGTCGGAGAGCACCGCCAGGTCATGACTGATCATCAGCAGGCTGATGTTCTGCTCGGCGACCAACTGCTCGATAAGTCGCAGGATTTGGGCCTGGATCATCACGTCGAGCGCCGTCGTCGGCTCGTCCGCGACGATGAGCCGGGGATCGCAGGCCAGCGCCATCGCGATCATCACGCGCTGCCGCTGTCCGCCGGACAGCTCGTGCGGATAGGCGTCGGCGCGGGCGGCCGGCAGGCCGACCTGTTCCAGCAGTTCCACGGTGCGCCGGCGCGCGGCGGCCGGTGTGGCGCCGCGGTGCAGCAGCACCGGTTCGGCGATCTGGTCGCCGATCCGGTGCACGGCGTTGAGCGAGTGCATGGCGCCCTGGAACACGATCGAGGCCCCGGCCCAGCGCACCGCGCGCAGCCTGCCCCACTTCATGGTCAGGACGTCCTCACCGTCGAGCAGCACCTGGCCGGTCAGCTTCGCGGAGGCGGGCAGCAGCCGGAGCAGGGCCAGCGCCAGGGTGGACTTCCCGCAGCCGGACTCGCCCGCGATGCCGAGCTTGCGGCCCGCTTCGAGGACGAGGTCGACGCCCCGTACGGCGGGCACGGCGGAGGGCCCCGTACCGTACGTGACCCGCAGATCCTTGATCTCCAGCAGACTGGACGCCGGGCCCGGCGCCGCCCCCTTCGAGGTCTCTGCCTTCGGTGATTCGGTCAACGCGACACCCCAAGCTTCGGGTTGAGCACGGCCTCGATCGCACGGCCGCAGAGCGTGAAGGCGAGCGCGACGAGCGCGATCGCGATACCGGGCGGCGCCAGATACCACCAGTGTCCGGACGATACGGCGCCCGCCTCCCGGGCGTCCTGGAGCATCCCGCCCCAGGAGACGACCGACGGGTCGCCGAGCCCGAGGAACGCGAGCGTCGCCTCCGTCAGGATCGCGGTGGAGATTCCGAGCGTCGTCTGGGCGAGGACCAGAGGCATCACGTTGGGCAGCACATGCCGCGTCATGATGTGACCGTGTCCGCCGCCGAGGGCCTGGGCCCGTTCGATGTACGGCCGCGACTCGACCGCGATGGTCTGCGCGCGCACCAGGCGCGCCGTCGTCGGCCAGGCCGTCACCCCGATCGCCAGGATGACCGTCCAGATACTGCGCGACATCACCGTTGCCAGGACGATCGCCAGTACGAGCGCGGGCATCACCAGGAACCAGTCGGTGATCCTCATGACCACCGTCGCGAACCAGCCGCCGAAATGCCCGGCGATGATGCCGACAAGGGTGCCGATCGCCACCGACAGCGCCGCGGCGAGGAGCCCGACGACGAGGGAGATCCGGGCGCCCCAGATCAGCAGGCCGAGCAGCGACCGGCCGAACTGGTCCGTACCGAGGGGGAATTCACCGCTCGGGCTCTCCAGCGCCGTGCCCGGCGCGTCGGTGACGCTCTGCACGTCGCCGCCGATGAACAGCGGCGACGTCAGCGCGATCAGGGCGATGATCGCGAGGCCGGCGAGACCGATGAGGCCGGCACGGTGCGTACGGTACTGGCGCCAGAAACGGGACACCGAGGCGCGGCGCCGCGCCCAGGCGAGCGACGAGGCGGACGGGGCGGACGCGGACGGGGCCGACGCGGACGGCGCCAGCTTCTTCGCGCTCTCGCCAGTCCCCGCGGTCTCGTTCGTCCCCGTGGACTCGGTCGTCTCGGTCGTTTCAGGCACCGTCTCCGCGGGGCCCGCAGGGTCCGCGGGCTCCGAGGGATTCGGCGGCGTCTTGTCGATGGTCATCGGCCCACCCGGGGATCGAGCAGCGGATAGAGCAGATCGGCCAGGAGGTTCATCAGGATCATCGCGCCCGCGAAGACCACGAACAGCCCCTGTACGACCGGCAGATCAGGAACGCTCAGCGCCTGGTAGAAGAGCCCGCCGAGGCCCGGCCACGAGAAGACCGTCTCGACGAGGATCGAACCGGCGGCAACGTGGCCCAAGTTGATGAAAACCATCGTGACCGTCGGCAGCATCGCGTTGGGCACGGCATGCCGGCGCCGTACGAGATCGTCCCGCAGGCCCTTCGCCCGTGCCGTCGTCAGATAGTCGCTGCCCATCTCGTCCAGCAGCGACGACCGCATCACCAGCAGCGTCTGCGCGTAGCCGACCGCCACCAGCGTCACCACCGGCAGGACCATGTGGTGCGCGACGTCGAGCACGTGGGCGAAGCCGGTCTCGTTCCCCGACTGCATCCCGCCGCTGGGGAACATGCCGGGAACGGGGCCGATGCCCACGGAGAACACGATGATCAGCAGCAGCCCCAGCCAGAACGACGGTACGGACCAGAGCGTGAGCGCCACACCCGTGTTGACCTTGTCGCCGAGGCCGCCGTGGCGCCACGCGGAGCGCGTACCGAGCCACAGACCGAGCGTCGAATAGATCAGTACGGCGACGCCCGTCAGCAGCAGCGTCGCGGGCAGCTTCTCGGTGATCAGCTCCCCGACCGGGGCGTGGAACTGGTACGAGGTCCCCAGGTCACCCGTCAACGCCTTCGCGCAGTACTCGGTGAACTGCTGCCACATCGGCAGGTCCAGGCCGAACTGCCTGCGCAGCGTCGCCATCTGCTCCAGCGACGTCGGCTTGCCATGCGTCATGGCCTTCACCGGGTCGCCGGGGATGATCCGGAACAGAAAGAAGCTGGTGACGAGGACGGCGAACAGCGAGACCGCCGCGCCGCCCAACTTGCCCGCCACGTACAGCAGATAGTCGGTCCTGTGTCCTCTGGCACGGGTGCGGGACCCGCCGGACGGCCCGGTCTTCACCGGGTCGTCGACGGCGTCCCGCACCACACCGGGGGTGCGTGAGCTGCTCATACGGTGTCTTTCCGGGGAAGCCTCCCGGACCCCCTGTTCGCGATTCCGCTCGCGGCCTTGCCTGTCGCCTCGCCTGCCGCCCTGCCCACAGCCCTACTCACGGTCCTCGGCGGTGGAACGGCGCCGCATCACGAAGAAGAGCCCGAGTGCGACCACGACCACCACCGCCGCGCCGATCCCGATCATCGTGCCGGTGGACGAGCCGCTTTCGGAACTCGCCTCTCCGGTCCCGTCGGCCGGTACGGCGGACCACCAGCTCCAGTAACCGTCCTGGCCCCAGATGTTGCCGGCGGCCTCGGGCATGGTCGTGATGGACTTGATCTGGTCCGTTCGGTACGCCTCGACGGCGTTCGGGTAGACCATGACGTTCATGTACCCGGTGTCGTACAGACGCGACTGGATCTGCTTGACGAGGTCGGTGCGCTTGGCGACGTCGTACTCGACCGACTGCTTCGCGTACAGGTCGTCGTACTTCTTGTCGCAGATGAAGTTGTCCGTCGCGCCGGTGTCCTCGGCCGTGGCCGGCAGAGCGCCGCAGGTGTGGATCGACAGGACGAAGTCCGGGTCCGGGTTGACCGACCAGCCGTCGAAGGCGAGATCGTAGTTGCCCGCGAGCCACGGGTCGGACACGTTGTCCAGGCACTCGACCTTGAGGCCGATGCCGAGGTCGCCCCACCACTCCTGGAGGTACTTGCCGACGGCCTTGTCGTTGGGGTCGGTGGCGTGGCAGAGGATACGGAAGTTGAGAGGCTTGCCGTCCTCGCCGACGCGCTTGCCGCTGCCGTTCTTCTCGTAGCCAGCCTTGTCGAGGAGGGCCGCGGCCTTCGCCGGGTCGTAGCCGATCTTCTGGCTGTCCGAGGGCTGCCAGAAGTACGAGTCGAAGCGCGGCGGTATGTAACCCTGCCCCTCCACCGCGTGGCCCTGGAAGACCTTGTCGACGATCGTCTTGCGGTCGACCGCGTGGAACAGCGCCTTGCGGACGTCCGGGTCGAGCAGCGCCTTGTGGCCGTTGCCGAACTTCTCGCCGTCCTTCGCCTTCGCGCCCGGGTTGGTGGCGAGTGCGAAGAAGCGGCGTCCGGGGGCGTCGTTGACCTTGATGTTCTCGGCGTTGCCGAGCGCGGCGGCCTGGGCCGGCGTCAGGCCGGAGACGAACGAGACCTCGCCCTTCTGGAGGGCGGCGACCGCGGCGTCACGGTCCTTGTAGTACCTGAAGACCAGCTCGTCGAACTTCGGGGCGCCGCGCCAGAAGTCCTTGTTCGGCTTCAGCCGGATGTACTGGTCGACCTTGAAGTCCTCAATGATGTAGGGGCCGTTGCCCACGATCGGGAACTTCTTGTCGTTGTTGAACTTGGAGAAGTCGTCGACCTTCTCCCAGATGTGCTTGGGCACGATCGGCACGTCGAGCGACGTCATCGTGGCCTGCGGCTTCTTGAGCTCGATGACGAGCCGCGTGGGGTCGGGCGCGGTGACCTTCTTGAAGTTCGACGTGAAGCTGCCGTTCGCCGTGGCGGCGTTCGGGTCCGTCATCATCTTGTTGAAGGTCCAGGCCGCGTCCTCGGCGGTGGCCTGCTTGCCGTCGGACCACTTGGAGTCGTCGCGGATGGTGAAGGTCCACGTCAACTTGTCCGGCGAGGATGCCCACTTGGTGGCGAAGCCGGGGATGGTGCGGGCGTCCTTGGCGTCGTAGTTCGTCAGGTACTCGTAACTCAGCCGATGGACGCTGGTGGCGAGCAGGGTCTGCGCCAGGAACGGGCTCAGCGAGTCGACGCTCTGGTCGACGGCGACCGTGAGGACCTTCTTGCCGTCGGCAGCCGCCGGGGCCTTGGGGGCCTTCGGGGCGTTGGGCGCGTTCACGGAGTTCGGCGCCGCCTGGGCCTGCGGCGGCGAGGGCAGCAGCGGACTCAGCGGGATCACGGAACCCGCCGCCATCGCCGTGGCAGCGGCCCCGGAGGCCAGGAAGAGACGGAATCGGAAGCGTTGCCGGGTGGGCTGCCGCGTCGTACGGGGCGGAATCCTTGTGACCATGGGTCGTGACCTCGCGTCATCACTCGCACGGAGAAACAGAGAAGCATATAAGCAGAGACTGAGAGCTGAGAAGAAGAACAGACAAGCGGGCCACGCCGGAGACGAGCGAAGTGAGACGAGTGAAGTGAACGGCAGAAGACGGGTGGTCGGGATTGCCGACGGTTCAAGCGGTCACTCGAAGCGGCGGCGTGTATCGGTTGCTCGCGTTGTCCGGTAGTGGCAGCTGCGTTGACTTCAGCTCACCAACTGGTGAAGCGAAGGTCTATCAGCGGTGATCGGGCCACGTCAACGGGCGTCGAAACCCCGTGTGGGCTGCGGGAATGCGATGAGGGTCCGCACCGTGAAGACGGTGCGGACCCTCATTGGTCTCAACCTCTGACGCCTTACTGCTGAGGCGCTGGCGGAGCCTGCGGGGGCTCCTGCGGTGGCCAGCCGGCGGGCGGAACCGGACCCTGCAACTCCCGCTGTCCCGCTTGACCCGGATGCCCTGGTTGACCGGGTTGGCCCGGATGCCCCGGCGCGCCCGGCTGCGAAGGCTGCTGGTGGTGGTGCGGTTGATGCTGCGGAAGCGGTTGTGCGCCGGGGTGCGCGCCCGGCTGCTGACCGGGCTGCTGGCCGGGGTACTGACCCGGCGGCAGCCCGGCCGGGCCGCCGGACGACTGCGCCTGAGAGGGCAACGACTGCTGCCAGCCCTGCTGCTGCGGATAAGGCTGCTGCGGGTGGTACGGCTGGCCGGGAACCGCCGGCTGCCCCGGAGCCCCGCCCGGCGTCTGGCCGGGGGCCTGACCGTGCCCGTACTGTCCCGGCATCTGCGGCTGTCCGTACGGGGCGTGGCCCGGCGCCTGTCCCGGCGCCTGCTGTCCCGGCTGCCCGTACGGTGGCTGCGCCCCGTGCTGCTGGCCCGGAAGCTGCCCCTGCGGCTGTCCCTGCTGCTGGCCCTGGTGTCCCGGCATCGGCGGCGCGAGGTGTGGCGGCGGGTTGCCGTCCGCCGTCCACAGCCCCTGCTGCTGCTGTGCGCGCGAGAAGTCCTCGGCGATCAGCGCGGACAGGTTGAAGTACGCGTCACGCGTCTTCGGCCGCATCATGTCGAGGTCGACCTCGGCGCCCGCGGCCAGATGCTCGTCGAACGGCACCACGACGACGCCGCGGCAACGCGTCTGGAAATGCTGCACGATGTCGTCGACCTTGATCATCTTTCCGGTCTCGCGTACGCCGGAGATGACGGTGATCGAGCGCTGCACCAGGTCCGCGTACCCGTGCGCCGACAGCCAGTCCAGCGTCGTCGACGCGCTGCTCGCCCCGTCGACCGACGGCGTCGAGATGATGATCAACTGGTCCGCGAGGTCCAGCACTCCACGCATCGCGCTGTAGAGGAGACCGGTGCCCGAGTCGGTGAGGATGATCGGGTACTGCTTGCCGAGCACATCGATCGCGCGCCGGTAGTCCTCGTCGTTGAACGTCGTGGAGACCGCCGGATCGACATCGTTGGCGATGATCTCCAGCCCGGACGGCGCCTGCGAGGTGAACCGGCGGATGTCCATGTACGAGTTCAGGTACGGGATCGCCTGCACCAGGTCGCGGATCGTCGCCCCGGTCTCGCGGCGTACGCGCCGGCCGAGCGTCCCGGCGTCCGGGTTGGCGTCGATGGCCAGGATCTTGTCCTGCCGCTCCGTGGCCAGCGTGGAGCCCAGGGCGGTCGTGGTGGTCGTCTTGCCGACGCCGCCCTTGAGGCTGATGACCGCGATGCGGTAGCAGGAGAGCACCGGCGTACGGATCAGCTCCAGCTTGCGCTGCCGCTCCGCCTCCTCCTTCTTCGCCCCGATCTTGAAGCGGGAGGCGCCTGAGGGGTTGCGGCTGCTCTTGGCCTTCGGCTTGTTGTTGCGCAGGAGGCGGTCGGAGGACAGCTCGACGGCGGCGGTGTAGCCGAGCGGCGCGCCCGGCACCGAACGCTCGCGCTGGTCGTGCGCCATCGCCGTCGGCCAGCCCGTGCCGGAGCGCGGGTCGGCGGGCGGCGTACCGGGCGCGCCGTGCGGCTGCTGTTGCTGGTACGGCTGTTGCTGCTGGGCCGGCAGATTGGGCGTCGGCGACGCCGGTACGGGAAGGTGCGGCTGCTGTTGCTGCTGCTGCGCCTGCGCGGGCGGCGTCTGCGGGGCGTGCGGCGCCTGCGGCGACTGTTGCTGTACGGGGGCGTACGGGGCGGGCTGGACGGACTGCCCCGGCTGTACGGGCTGGCCCGGCTGCGGGAATCCGTACCCCTGCTGCGGGCCTTGGTGACCCGGCTGGCCCGGCTGCCCTGGCTGGCCGGGCTGGGGGAAACCGTAACCGCTCTGCGCGTACGGGGCGTTGGGCCCGGCGTTGAGGGGCGCGGGTCCCCCCGGCTGCCCCTGCTGGCCGGGCTGCGGGAATCCGTAGCCACTCTGCTGCGCCGTCGCGGCGGGAGTCGCCGGCGTGGCGGGGGACACCGGAGGCTGCTGCTGCGACGGGGCGTGGGACGGCGAGACCACGGGCGGCGGCGACTGCGGCTGGGCCTGCGACACCGACTGCGGCTGCGGCGTCGAGGAGCGATCGGCGGGCCACTGCGGCGCGGGCGCCGGCGCGGCCGGCTGGAAGGCCGGCGGCAACGGGGGCAGGCCGGATTCCGGCACGGCGGGGGACGGGGCCCAGGGCAGCGCGGGCGCGGGCGGGGCCGCCGGAGTGTCCGGCGACGGGGCGGCGTCGGAGGGCCCGTCCGTGGGCACGGCGTCGGCCGGTTCGTCGGCGGCGCCGGCCGGCTCTGCGGGGCGGCCTCGGAGCTCGTCCGGGAGATCGGTGATGTCCGCGCCGGCTACGGCGGGTTCCCCGGAGTCGGTCGCGCTTTCGTCGTCATCGTTGTCGGCGCGGGTGTCGGGGTCGGTCGACGAGGCAGAGCTTTCCTCGGCCTGGTGGTCGGACTGGGCGGACCCGGTCAGGCGATTCCCGGCCCGGTCCTCGTCGCCCTCGCCCTCGCCTTGACGTTCGCGTTCGCCCGTGTCCTCACCGCGAGCGGCATCAGCGTCGGCAGCCGCCCCGTCGGCGGCCCCGTCGGCGCCTCGGTCCTTGTCTTCGTCAGCATCGGCATCGGTATGGGCGTCGGCATCGGCGTCGCTCTCAGCGCTCTGCGCCGCGCTCTTTGCGGCCTCGATCTCCGCCATCTCACGCTTCAGCGAGGCCGGAGAGAAGCGCATCGTCGCCCCGCTCTCCAGATCGCCGGCGCCGAAGGGCTGCGCGTACGGCTCCGACGCGGCGGCGCCGTCAGTTGACGGGGCGGACGGGGGAGCGGACGGAGAGGCGGAGGGCGCCTCGGGAGGCGTCGTGGGCACCACGGGATCGATGGAGGGTGACAGGGGCGCGCCCTGCGCGGGGATCGGCGGCGGAGGCTGCCGGTGCGGCCAGTTCGGTTCGTACCCGCTCCCCGCGGGCAGCCCCGGTACGGCCACCGGAGCCCCGTTCGGAGGCGGCGGCGGAGGCGTGGAACTCCGCTGCCCCGCACCGTCGCCCGACGCGTCCCCGGAGGCGTTCTGCGTGTACCAGGCCGGCGGGGTGTAGTCGATGGTGAACTCACCCGTCATCTCGGCGGGCTCCGCGTCGGACTGATCATCGACGGGAGTGTTCCAGTCCCTACGGATCTCGTCCCGATCGCCGTTCACTTTGCCTCCTGGTGTGGTCGAGCACCCTTGTGCCGTGTCGGGTGGGGGCGACCCCTGTCGCGCGATCAGCCCGGCTCTACCCTGTGGGACGCTCCCGACATGCCTGCGGGTTCTTGTGCGCCCCGACCCAGCCTAATCGCCCGCGAGCCCACTCCGTCAGGCCCGCCCATCCGTTGTCCGCCGCCCCGTACGCCAGCCCTTGCCGCCGGGTGATTCGGGTGCGGCAGACGGTCAGGGAGAGGATGGGGTGAATCGGGACAACAGCGCACGAATGCTTGCCCGTTCGTTCCACCCCGGGCGCGACCCAACAATCCGGTATCGGCGTCCGGACGTGCTCCGGTCCGGGCGTCCGTCACCGCCGGCGCCCGGATCGGAAGGTTCCACCGCATCCGCCGGATCTTCGGTGCGGCTTGCGGCTCTCAGGCGTGGCTCCCCGGCACGGACCTCTACCGGATGTCGAACTCCCCGTCGCGAGCGCCCAGTACGAACGCCTGCCACTCCGCCTCCGTGTAGCGCAGCACCGTGTCGGGATCCACCGACGATCGCATCGCCACCGCCCCGCCGGGCAGATGCGCGATCTCGACCCGCTCCTCGTCCTCGCTCGTGCCCGGGGCGCTGAGCCACTCGACATCAGAGATGTCGAGGGCGTACAACTCGTCCTTCTCCTGCGCGGTCCCCATCGGTCCGGCCTTCCTTCTACAGCGGCTGAGTTGAACGATCTCCACGCACCGGCGAAGACAGACGGCCCCACCGACGCGTGCTCCCAAGGAGCTTAGATCCGCCCGGCACGTCCGGTCCGGCGATTGCCGCCCCGTCACCCCCGCCGGGAGCCCAGCCCCGTGCGCCGCCCCCCACGCCGCCCCGTGCCCCGCCCCGTAAACCGCCTGTACGCCGCCCCGTACGGTGCGGCTCAGTCCATCCTGCGCGCAGTACCCAGCAGACCCGACTCGGCGTCCGTGGGGCTCGTCATCACCCAGTGACGCTCCCGCCCGGCACACCACAGGGTGACGCCGTCAGCCAGCGTCGGCAGCGCTTCACTCTCCGCGGCGGACAGTCCGAGAATCCGGCCGATCTGCTCGGCCTCGCGCGGCGACACCCGCTGTATGCCGACCAGCGTCGAGTTCCGCATCAACCGGGGCGCCACGGGGCTCAGATACGGCAGCAGCGTCAGCACGGACTGCCACGGCCCCGACACCACACGGCCACGAGGCGGTCGCATGCCGGCGTCCCGTACGACAACCACGGGGCTGCCCACCGTCGCTCCCTGCGGCGGCACCCGCCCCACGTCGTGCAGGGTGATGCACTCAAGCCCCGCGCCGGCGGCCTGCGCCAGCAGCGTCCATGCCTGGGCGCGCCCCGTCTCGACCACCACACGGGCCCCGGTGCCCGCCGCGCGGAGCGCGATCACCTGCGCCGTCCAGAGTCCGCCGATCAACAGGACGTCGTACGGGGCGGAACGGTGGAACCCCACCATCTGGGGGTGCCCCTCCGCGTCGTCGCCGATCACCACGCCGTCGTCGCCGACCGGCAGGGAGAGCGCGCCGAGTTCGTCGACGGGCATGGTGTGCCCCGCGTGTCGCGGGCCGAGCAGCGTACGCAGCCCGCTCATCGAGCGCCTCCCAGAGGAAGTGTGGCCAGGGCCCCGGGCAGTTGCTCACGGTCGAGGCGTACGAGTCCGACTTTGGCCGACCGCGCGGCCTGCTCCAGCAGCCGCCGCACACCGACGAGTTCGGTGTCGCTGCCGCCGGTGATCCGGACATGGCCGTTCACCGTCATGGCGCCCAGATGGGCGCCGCGCCGCAGGGTGAGGCTGAAGGTCGTCGCGTACGCCGGCGTGGCGGTGAGCAGCGACACCAACTTGGGCAGCGGAGCCGCACCGCGCCCCAACTCGGGCCAGCGGCCCACCGCGTACGTCGTGTGCCACCGGTCGTCGCACCGCCAGACGCGCGGCGTCTCGGCCGTACGTCGCGACGGGGACGCGTCGGGACGGCCCGCGAGGGCGGCCTGGGCGGGGCTGGCGCAGGCCGATGTCGCGATGGTGGAGTTCAGCTCCTCCTGGTCCAGCACGACGGCCCGGAAGCCCGCTCCGGTGATTCGGCTCGCCACATGGTCCGCGACCCGTACGAGGCAACGCTGCGCGCCCTCAACGCCGCCCCCGCGCGCGTCCACCGCCTCCTTGCACAGCTCGGGATCGAGCTTCACCGCCACCCACGTCAGCCGCAACGCCGGGGCGCCGGTCTTCTCCTGAAGAGGGATGTACGAGAGCCGGGCGACCGACTGCGGCGGCAGGTGCGGCGCGGGCGCGGAGCGCACCTGCTGCACCAACTGGACCGATTCCAGCTTGATGTCGTCGACCTCCAGGGCCCCGCCCAGGAGCGACAGCGGCAGCGCCCGCGCGCCGAAGGCGGGCCGCAGCGCGGACCCGCTCGCCTCGACCCGTACGACCGCCGTGAGGAAGCTCCCGTCGCCGAGCATCCCGACGGTGCGGCGGTCCCGGTCGACGTAGGTGTACGGGCGCAGCGCCGGGAGGCTCTCCGTCACTGGGGCCAGCGACGGATCGACGTCCACCGGGGCGGGCTCGGCGGCCCGCTCGCGCGCACGGAGGGAGAGGACGGTCGAGAGCCAGTCCTGGACAGCGTGGCCGCGGCGGCGCAGGACGGCGAACACGACCAGCACACAGGCGACGGCGACGGTGGGGACCAGCCACAGTCCGCCGAGTACGGCGCCGACGGCGGCCAGCGCGAGGGCCAGCTCGACCAGTACCAACTGCCTCAGTTGGAAGGGGCCGACATGGCTGGTGCGGGAGAGCGCGCGCAGTGTGGTCGTCGCCGGGGGGCGTGGCGGCGTGGCGCCCACCGGGGGCACCGGGCCGGCGCCGGGGGCATTGCGGCGTTGCCGCCGGGAAGATCGGGAAGGGCCGGGGGCCTGTCCGGAAGTCCGCCCATCGCGTGCGCGCGTCGCCGTACCCATCCCCGCGTTGCCCCCTCTGTCCGTAATGGCCGTTTCCCCGTGGGCCGTTGACCGGGCGATCACCCTACCTGAGCAGTGAGGCGTGATCTCCAGCATGCATAGTAGGGGGCCGGAACGACGGTGCCCCTCTGCGAGAGGAGAGGGAGCCGGCCGCGCAGTGGGGGAGAGGGACAGCGGACAGATGGCATCACGACGGGACGAACTCAACGCCTACACCTTCGCGAAGCGAAGGCTGATCGCGCAGTTCGTGCAGCCGAACTCGACCGGCTCCGAGGAGGGCGCGCCCCGCCCGCTGCGTGGGGTGGTGCCCGGGATGATCGTCGCGGTGGTCATCCTGGCGATCTTCGGCGCCTGGGGGATGTTCAAGCCGGTGGCGCCCAAGAAGTGGAACACACCTGGTGAGAACGTCATCATCGCCAGCAAGTCCACGACCCGTTACGTGGTGTTGGAGACCAAGGGCAAGATCCAGCTCCACCCGGTCCTGAACATGTCGTCGGCGAAGCTCCTCCTGGACCCCGACAAGGGCAAGGTCATCAACGTCGACGAGTCCGTGCTGGACAACGGGAAGATCCCGCGCGGTGCCACCCTCGGCATCCCCTACGCCCCTGACCGGCTGCCCGACGCCAAGGAGGCCGGTGCCGCCAAGCGCTGGGCTGTCTGCGAGCGCCCCGGCGAGGGTGGCCAGGCCATCGAGAAGGCGGCGTTCGTCTTCGCGGAGCGCGAGCAGAAGAAGACCGAGGGCACGAACCAGCTCGTCGGCGGTGAGCTGATGTACGTGGAGGGGCCCGACGAGACCCGCTACATCGTGGACCGGGCCGGAAAGGCGTACACCGTCGACGCGAAGGACGACGTGCTGCTCCAGGTCCTCGTCGGGGACACACGTGAGCCCCAGCGCGTCTCCGCCGCGTGGCTGGAGACGCTGCACGAGGGCGACCCCGTCGACTTCCCCGACATCAAGGAAACGCCCGGCGTCGACGCGGGCGTCGGGGGCGACCTGGATCCCGAGCTGGACAAGGTCGGCACCATCCTCAACGCGGCGGACGGGACGAAGAACCAGAGTTACGTCGTACTCAAAGGACGGGTCGCCCCGATCTCCGACTTCACCGCGAAGCTCCTGCTCAACGGCCCCGATCTGATCGACGTGGGCCAGAACGGCGAGGCCACGTCCGTGAGCGCCGCGACCTTCCGGCCCGGCGAGCCGTTCGGCCAGGACAAGGACTGGCCGGAGGACGAGCCCGACGCCGTCAACTCCGCGAGTACGTCGGACGGAAGCCGTAACACCGTGTGCAACGTGCTCGGCAAGGTCGACCCGGACGGCGGCGACACCACGCTCACCACCTGGGCCGGCACCGGTTTCCCGGCGACGCTGCCGACGGGGGCCACGAGCGCGTACGTGACACCCGGGTCGGGCCAGCTGTTCCGTCAGTTCACGGGCGGCACGACCAAGTCCGGCTTCCTCTTCCTCGTTACGGACACCGGACTGCGGTACGCGATGCAGTCCAACGGCGACAACGCGACGGAGGACTCGGGAATCGGTGAGTCCGGCTCGGAGAAGGACAAGCAGGCCAGCCAGAGCGAGGTGCAGAAGGCGCAGAACAGGCTCGGTTACCAGAACGTGGACGCGGCGCCCGTGCCGGCCGCCTGGTCCTCGTTCCTGCCGACGGGGCCGCGACTGTCGACCAGCGCCGCGGGTCAGCCGCAGGGTTCGTGAGGGGCGGGTCAGCCATGACGTACATCAACACGCGCGCACGTACACATGCGCGCACGCATTCACGCACGCATCGACACACGCGTACACGCACGCCCAACTCCGCACCCACGTACCGCAAGTTGGCCGCCGCGACGACGGTCCTGGCCACCGCCGCGCTCTCGCTCGTGACCCTGTCGGCGCCGACCGCGACGGCCGACACGGGGCAGTGCGACTTCCCCGGGGAGAAGTACGCGGGCCGGCCGTGGTCCTTGCAGCGCGTGCTCATGGACGAACTGTGGAAGCAGTCGACCGGCAAGAACGTGCGGGTCGCGGTCATCGACACCGGCGTCGACATCAAGAACCCGCAACTGACCAAGGCGGTGGACGTCGGCAGCGGCCGCAATCTGATTCCCACGAACGCCAAGGACGACAGCGGGAACAAGCTCGAACGGGGCAAGTCGAACGGCACCACCGACGTCGTCGGTCACGGCACCAAGGTCGCCGGCATCATCGCCGCGCGCCCCGGCGACGAGACCGGCTTCGTCGGTCTCGCGCCCGACGCCGAGATCATTCCGATCCAGCAGAACGACGCGTACGGCAACGGCACCGCCGAGACGCTCGCCACCGCGATCGACCACGCGGTCAGCGAGAAGGCCGACGTCATCAACATCTCCCAGGACACGGCGAACGCCGTGGAGCCCACACCGGTGCTGAAGCAGGCCGTGGACGCCGCCCTCGCGGCGGAGATCGTGGTCGTCGCCTCGGCGGGCAACGACGGCGCGGACGGTAAGGACAAGAAGACCTACCCCGCCTCGTACGACGGCGTACTCGCCGTGGCGGCGTCCGACCGTAACAACGAACGGGCCCCGTTCTCCCAGCCGGGCGACTTCGTCGGCATCGCGGCGCCGGGCGTGGACATGGTCACCACCGTCCCCGGAGGCGGCCACTGCGCCGACAACGGCACCAGCTTCTCCGCCCCGTACGTCGCGGGAATCGCCGCGCTGATCAAGAGCAAGCACGAGAACTGGACGCAGGAGCAGATCGTCGCGCAGATCCAGCAGACGGCGGAGCGCTCCATCCCAGGCCGGGACCGTCTCGTCGGCTGGGGCGTCGTGGACCCGGTCCGCGCGCTGACCGAGGATGACAAGCCTGTCGAGAAGCCGGTGGCACACGAAGGTGTGACCCGCGCCGACGCCCCGACCCCGGCCGAAGTCCACCTCGGCGAATCCGCCGAGGAACGGAACTCCCGGCTCGCCACCTACGTCCTTGTCGGGGGCGCCGTCCTCGTGGCGGCGATCACGGGCGGTTCGGTCGCACTGCGTGATTCACGTCGCCGGGCGCGGCGGGTTGAGGAGAGTCGGTGAAAGTGGTGACGGTTGAGGGAGCTGTTGCCACAGTCAAGTCACGTGATGGATAACGCCCTTCGACGTTTACGGCTGAGTAGTTAGAGTGTTACGTGCGATCACCGGTTGAACGGGGAAGACCGGTCCGGGAAACCCCGTCCGCGTGATCGCGCCGTAGGACAGAAGCAAACGGGGAGAGGAACGGGCATCGTGCCTGAGTCGGTGTGTGGCGTGAGCGGGGGCTCCGATGGCGAGTGATCTTGAGCGCGGTGTAGGCGCGTTGAAGCAGTTCCAGAGCAAGATCAACATCTTGCTCTCGGAGTTCGAGCGCGGCGCTGGTAGCAAGGGTGAGATCGAGGCCCAGCGCGTGCCGCGAGCCTCGTTCAGCGGCCCCGGAAAGTTCGACGAGGCCGAGGGCTTCTCGAAACAGTACGACCGTGTGCACACGTCGCTCATCACCCTGTCGAAGTCCCTCGCGGACCAGATAGAGCTGCTGAGCATCGGAGTTCACGCCGCCGACGTCGGCTACAACAACGTCGAGGACGATCTGCGGCACCGCTTCCACACGATCCAGACCCGTCTGGACGAGCAGCGTGAGGCTCAGGAGAAGCAGCAGCGGCAGGAGAAGGGCGGGGCGCCCGAGGCGCCGCGTCAGGACGCCACCGGCGGCACGAAGGACTTGGGGTGATGAGACATGACTGACGAGAAGAAACCGCCGCTCTCCCCCCAGGAGCAGCAGCAGAACGAAGAAGCCACGCAGATCCGGACAGAGTTCGGCGTGGTCGACGTCACGGAGCGCATGGCGTCGTCCATGGGTGGACTCTTCTTCGGCACCTCCGGTGGGTTCTTCGGCAGGACGAGCTTCGAGGAGCGGGGGCTCAACGACATGCTCGACCTGCTGGACGGCGCGAACCCCTCGGATCTGGAGAACGCCGGCAAGAACCTTGAAAGGGCTAAGAAAAGCCTCAACGACGCCGCGCAGGAACTGAGCGACTTCGTCAAGGCCACGGACTGGCACGGTGAGGCAGCTACCCAGTTCCAGAGCTACGGCAACGAACTGGCGAGGTACGCCTGGGACCTGGGCTCGTTCGCGAACGTCGTCGGCACTCAGATGACCGTCGCGGCGACCGGCCTGACATCGGTCCGCAGCGCCAAACCGCCCCGCGACAACCGGGGTGACCCCAGGCGCCCCAAGGACTTCCCGGTCTCGGAACAGCGGGAGGACAACCCGGAGTACAAGCAGGCCGTGAAGGCGGAGGAGAACCGCCAGGAGGCCATCAACCAGATGAACCGCCTGGCGTCGTTCTACGCGGTGTCGGAACAGTCGCTGGCGGGTGCGAAGGAGCCGGTGCTGCCGGAGATGCTGGCGACGCCGGTGCCGCCGCCGTCATACGGTGAGTGGAACGAAGAATTCGTTTCGGGGGACTCCGGCGGCACGCGCGCGCTGGACTCGTCGTCCCAGCAATCGAGCGCTGTTCGCACCGATGCTGGTGGCACTGAGGGCGTAGTCCGGACTGGCACTGACGGCTTGGTTACGGAAAAGCCCCTGCCGAACACCTCGATGGAGATCGACAGCGTCACGACGCTGCCGCCCACGCCCACGAATCCTGCGCCCACGCAGCCCACCCCAGTGACTGGTGGGCCGCCAGTGTCAAACGCGCATGTCCCCCCGTTGGGCCCCAACTTCAGTCCTCCAGTACGTGGCGGCGGCCCTCGTTCCGGGCCCCCGCTCGGGCCCAGGGGAGGGGGGCCGGGGCCGGTCTCCAACGCGAGAACGGGTACGGGCGGTGGCGGTCGTCCCGGTCCCGTAGGGCGCCCCACCCCGATGAACGGCGGCACCACCTCGGGTTCCCAGTCGGGCAGGGGCCCCGTCGGCAGGCCGACGACACCCATGGGCCCCGGTGCGGGACGCGGCGGCACCAATGCGACCCGGAGTCCCATGGTCGGCCGACCGAGCACCGGAGGGCAGCCCATGGGCGGGCGTTCCGGCTCGGGGACATCCTCAGGCTCTCGTACGGGCGGCCGTAACAACGGCATCGTAGGAGGAACGCCGCAGCGCACCTCCGGTGGGAGCAAGGGCAACTCCGGATCGCGAATTCCCCGCGGAAACGTCATCGGCGGGCAGGGGCAGGGGAATGCGCCGGGCCGGCCTGCGTCGGCGGCGCGTCCCAGTCAGTCCGGTGTCGTGGGAAACAAGCCCGCACAGGGCGCTACACGGCCCACCGGGCGAGGCATGCCCAGTTCCAACGGTGTTGTAGGCACTCCACGGAACGGTGGTAAGTCTCCCCGCGGTGGCGGTTTCACAACTGGTGGCTCAGGCCTGACCGGTGACCGACGCGGTCGGAAATCCGACGACCAGGAGCCGGAGCGCCCTGAGCAGTCCCGTCCGGAGAACCGGGCGGACGAGGAAGAAACGCGGACGGTGCGGCGCCGTGATGCCGTACCGCCAGTCATCGACTAGGCACAGCGGAAGGTTCGGAAGTCGGGATGACGGCAGGAATGAACCAGGTCCGGAAGCGATTCGGGTCGTACGGCTTTCGGCGCGGTCCGCTGTGCGCGGTGGCCGTTATTGCGGCCTCGATGGTGGGGGCGATCGGTGCCCCGGCGGCGGTCGCCGCAGACGTGCAGGCGAAGCAGTGGTACTTGGACGCCATGCGGGTCGACGAGATCTGGAAAACATCTACGGGTGAGGGCGTCAAGATCGCCGTCATCGACACCGGCGTCAATGCGTCTACCTCGTCGCTCAAGGGGCAGGTACTCAAGGGCTTGGACGCCACTAAGACGGACGGGACGACGGACGACTACGACGGACATGGGACGACCATGGCCGAGTTGATCGCAGGAACAGGCGCAGGTGGCGGACTCAAGGGGCTGGCGCCCGGGGCGAAGATTATCCCGATGCGCGTGGCCAACAAGGAGTTCGAGGAGAAGCACAAGTCGAAAACTTTCGATAGCGCCAGCGCCATCCGCGCGGCTGCCGACGGTGATGCCAAGATCATCAACTACTCGGGCGGCAGTGTGTTCATGCACGCGGCGGAGAAAGAGGCGGTGGAGTACGCGTACAGCAAAGGAAAGTTGTTCTTCGCCGCCGTTGGAAACACTGGTGACGAGGCGAACAAACCAGGCTACCCGGCCAATTATCCCGAAGTAGTCGGCGTGGCCGCGACCGACCGCGAGGGCCAGGTGGCCAAGTACTCGCAACATGGTGACGTCGTCGACATCGCCGCCCCTGCCAACGACATTCCCGGTTGGTGCGACGCAACCTTCACCAAGTACTGCGACGGCGACGGCGGTACCAGCGCCGCCTCCGCCCTCGCCTCCGCCTCCGCCGCCCTCATCTGGTCCGCCAACCCCGACTGGACCGCGAACCAGGTCCTGCGCGTCATGTTCGAGTCCGCAGGCCGTGGCGAGGACTGGAAGCCCGGCACCGTCAGCAACTACCTCGGCCACGGGATCGTCCGCCCCAACGCCGCCATCAACCGCGGGATCGGCAAGCCCGGCGATCCGGACCTCAGCCCGCTCACCAACGAGCGGACGACGAGCGGCGATTCGGCCGACGCGGGTGCGCCCTCGGAGGGGTCGGAGAAGGATGGCGACGCCTCCTCCAAGCCCGGGGCCGGCGGCGCGAAGGACACGGGAACCGACAAGGGCAAGGACGCCGACACCGACACCGTCGCGGCAGGCAGTGCGGAAGACAGTGGCGAAGACAGCCAGTTGGGGCTGATCCTTGGCGGAGTGGCGGTTGTCGCCGTACTCGCCGGGGGCGCGTTCGCCGTCGTACGCAAACGCCGCACCGCGTGACCGGGCGGCACAGACCACTCACCGAAGCACCCACGCAGTAACGAGCACATACGAAAAGGAGACTGACATATGGCAGTCCAGAAGGTCGGCGATCAGGCACTCAAGGACGTCCAGGACCAGATCACGGTCCAGTTCGAGGACGTCAAAGGCCAGCTGAAGAACCTCCAGGGCGTCATCGACAGCCTGGAAGGTGCCTGGAAGGGCATCGGCGCCAGCGCCTTCGATGTGAAGCAGGCCGAGATCAACTCCGGCATGGTCCGCATCGCGAAGATGCTGCTCAACTTCCAGGAAGCGATCCAGGTCACCCGTACGACCGCGGGCAACACCGAGGACGAGGTCTACGCGGCCCTCAACGGCGTCGACGTGACCGCCGGCTTCTCCGGTGACGCTGCCGCGACCGCGAAGGCGACGTCGAACATCAACGGCTACTGACGGACCGTCAGTCAGCCGCGTATACGTACCGCACAGCACGCACCACACAACACACTGACAGGAAACAGGAGGACTCGTGGCTCAGCAGAACGACGGCACCATGGTCGTGACTTACGGCTCGCTGGAGCAGGCCGCCGGGGTCATCGAGAAGCAGGCCGCCCGGCTCGACCAGAGCCTTGAGGCCATTCAGACGAAGATCCGCGGCGTCTCCTCGACCTTCGAGGGTGAGGCCAAGACCGCGGCTGACGCGGCTCACAAGAAGTGGGACCACGAGACGCGTCTGATCCACAACGCGCTCAAGGACATCGCCCGCAGGGTCCGCGAGGCCGGCCCGACGTACCAGGCGGGCGACAAGAAGTCTGCCGGCTACTTCTAAGAAGTCCCAGAGATCTGAGAACTTCCCCGAAGCAACCGGCAGTTGCGGCGACTGGGGGGCACGCGCGGGAGGTGCCCCCCTTTGCCGTGCCTAATCCGTGGTAGTGCATCAGGGCATTCACGGTACTTCGATCAGTGTTCCGGATACTCCGGCAAGCTCTCGCGAAAAGGTTCGCGCGTATCGTCGCGAGCGTCGTGCGTCCAGCTGCGGACGCCTCAGCGCAGAGCATCTCGGTGCATCTCTTGCTCCTGCGCCCGGGAGCACTTTCTCCTCCCCTCAGAATCCACAGCTGGACTGCCGAGACCTACTCGGGCAATTTGGAGGGGAGGTTGCAGTCCGTCTCGTTGTGTGCGAAGCGCCCCGCCTCGATTGCCAGGTCCTTCAGGCCCTGGCGCACCTCGTTCGATGCCTTGTTCGACCTCAGGTCAACGACAACTCTGATGCTGTATTCGCCGCCAGGAATGGTTCCTGCTTTGGCGCAGGGCACCTGAATGGCGACTGTGTTACCCGCTGTGATGAAGCCGCCGGATCCGGCTTCGAAGCTCTCACGAGACTCGTCACCAGCCTCCAGTGAATACTTCGCCCAACTGTCGCTGGACTGGGTTTCCATCACCAACGTCCCGGCGCTCAGGAGCGTTTCCTCCTCGCCGTAGACGGCGCAATCGCTCCTGAACCCGTTGCTCTGCTGTGTCACGAGTCCGCCGGTCACTCTACCCCTGAAGGAGTATTCGGGTTCCTTCGGCAGGACCGTTCTGAGTGTCGAGGCCGCTTGCTGCGAGTCGCCGAGCGACTCGCAGACTTTGGTTGCCTGTATTTCGCCGCGTTTCTCGAACGGAGGCAATCCGAGTGCATAAAATGCCCCGGCTGTCAGGCAGGCGGCCACAAGTACCGCAGCTGGAATCAGGAACTTCTTCGACATAGATTTCATGCGTTTACTTCTTCGGCTCGAGTTGCCGGGGAGTTCCTTCACCGTCGATAAAGTCGCTGAGGTTCGTGCGGGCGTTGTTAAAGCCCTCCTCCGCTGCGTTCGCGGCAGCGTCGACAATCGCTGGCGACGGATTCTTCGCGCTCTCGCCCGCCTTTTCGGCAGCTGCTTCGACAAGCGTGTAAGTGGACTGTCGTGTCGCGTCTATTTCCTGGCCGTTGCGGTAGATGACTTCGCCGGAACTGTCTTTCAGTGACCCTTCAGTGAGACCGCCGAGAATCTCATCCACTGCGGTGCCCGCCAATCCACCCGCCACTATGCCACCAGGGCCGATGAACGGAGCCGTCGCCAGTCCGACCCCGATGCCGATCCCGGAGCCGACCCAGGTACTGGTGGTCTGGATCGCGTCGTTGAAGTCTTGGTCCTTTGTGCCCCCCTCCTCCTCGCTCGCGAAGGCGCGGCCTGCCCCGATCGTTCCCTGGACTTCGCCACTCATTTTCGCAACACCCTCAATTCCCTGCTTCAGGTTGTCGCTATCGCTGAAATTAGAGTCCTGAACGAAGGCGCCTGGATTGGTGAAGTGATATTCCATCAGGGACGTCGTATAGGCTGCCTGTCCTGCGTTGACCGCCGCGTATCCCTCGGGATTCTGCCCCACCGTGTAGAGGAACCTGGTGATGTCGACCTCAGGGATCTTCGCCGCTTCGCCGACCACCGGAAACAGATCGTTCGCCGACTCTTTCCCGGCGTACAAACCTCGATTGATGTCAGGCATATATTCGGCGGCGATCTGGCCCACGCTGTCGGACATGTAGCCGTGCTCGGTGAGCCGATCCGGCTTTTCCGAGATTGACACCATCAAGTTCTTCGCCAGTTCCGCCTGCCCGGCGTTGTGGGCAGGAGTGTCGAGAGTCGGCAGTTCGCCCGCCGGGTGACCCGTCGTCGCCGCCTCCAGTGCAGCTCCCAGGTTGTTACGGCCCGAGATGCTGTTCTCGCCGTCCTTGTCGCGCTCCGGTGGCCAGTCGCGCTCTTCGAAGAGATAGTCGAAGTTGGAAAGCGAGGCCTTGACCTCTTTGCCATCCGCGTTCTTCTCCTTGAAGTCGTGGTCCTCGTCCTTCGACAGGAACGGATCGTTGAAGAAATCCGTCGCGGCGTCCGGGCTGTTCGACAGCGCCTTCAGATAGCCGATCATGGGGTCCGATCCGGAGTCCTCACCGGTGCGGTTGAGATTCGGGTCCATGCCCATATGGGTCCAGACCGTCGCCCCGTGGCGGCCGTTGCTGGTGGCCGCCTTCTCGGTCTCCATGAGTTCGGTGCCGTAGCTCTTGAGAAACTGGTCGTCGAAATTGCCCCAGCGCATCAGGTTGCTCATCACCTGGAAGCCCATGGTGGTGCTGTTCTTGTGTACGGGCTGGCCGCCCAGCTCCGTCATCTCATACGTCCACCTGCGCATTTCAGGCGTGTCGGCCTGAGTCGCCGTGGCGAGCGTGAGACTGAGGTTCTTCTGTAGATCACCGAGCTGTTCGCGCCGCTCCGAGTACACTTCCCGGTTCGTGGCGGGATCGGTGATGGCGTCCCAGAATTCGAGGGTTCCCTTGGGGCCCAGCTGCTCGGCGAAGCGTTCGGAGAAGAGTTCGTCGCCCGAGTACTTCTTCAGGCCGGCGTTGAGCGTGTCGAACTCCTTGACCGTGAGGTCTTCCGGGTTCTTCTTCGCGAGACGGGCGAGATTCTCCGCCTCTTTGATCGCGTTGGCGGCGGAATCGCGGTCCGCGTACTTCTGCCCCGAGAAGCCGTAGTCGGTAAGGTCGACCAGTGCCTTGAGCGACGTGGACGCGGTGTTGTCCACCTCGGTCGCCGTGTTGAGAATTCCCTGAAGTTCGTCCCGCAGCGCGTCGACATCCTTCTGGCCGTTCGCGGGCTTCGGATCGGGATTCGGGGTGACGGTGAACCCGCTGCCGGCGGACTTGACGGACATGTGGTTGTTCCGCCCCCGCTCCATGGCTTCCTTGAGCAGGCGCTGCTGGGTCTTCAGCTCACCCTGGGTGTCGCGGATGATGTTGCGGATCGACTCGGCCTGGGTGTGCGCGTCGTTGAACTCCTCGGCGGTCTTGCCGATGAACTCACGCGACACCGTGGCGTTGTACCCGGCCCAGTTGGCCTTGTTGGCCTTGCCCCTGAGCCCGTCCTGAGCGTCCTTCTTCAGGTCGACGAGTTTCGCGAGCATCTTGGTCCAGGCGTCGACCGTGTCATCGAGTGTCTTGAAGTTGGCGGAGTGAAGAGCTTCGAAATCCATGAGTCTGCTCCTCTAGTCCTTCTCGTCCTTCTTGGGGTCGCCGTAGACATCGTTCTTCTTGCCTGGGGGCGCCCACGACTCGTCGAAGCCCGCGTCAAGAGTGGAGATGCTGCTCACATGGCGCTCGATGAAGATTTCGTCGCCCTCGTGTGCTTTCTTCGTGAAGTCCATGTGGTTGGAAATCAGCGCGCAAGCGTCCATGACCGATCCGAGCTGCCGGTCCCAGCGCAGCGAGACATGGCTGAGCGCCCCGCCCAGGGCGAATCCCTGGGTTTTCAGATCGGACGCCGCCGTGTCGGTCTGGGTGACCCGTGCCTCTTCCCACAGCCGGTTGTACAGCTTGAACGCCTCGTCGCCGATCGCGGCCAAGTCCTTCTGATCGACCGAGAGGTCACCGGTGGGACTACCCGCGTTGGGCCTGTCCTCTTCCGGGATCCCGTTGATCTGCATCTGTGTCTGCCCGTTGCTCGCGGCCGACGCCTTCAGCTGGTCCCATTCGTCCCATGCCATCTGGGATTCCTTCCCCCGTGCTGGTGCTCACTGATTGATCTCGTCATTCCGTATCAACCTATTGACGCGCACTGACCGCACGCAAGTGTCGTCCGGCGTAAACAGGTTGACCCTCACACGCCCCATTCCGGCCCGCCTCACTCCATCCCCGCCAGCCGGAAAAACTCCACCGCCTGCCACCCCAGGAACAGCGCCAGCACGATCAGCGCGATCTTCCGTCCCCGGATCAGCCCGTCCGACGGCTCGTGGGCCGCCGGGTTGTCGAAGCGTCTCGCCTGGAAGCGCCACCACACCTTGCGCTGATCCACGAAGGCCAGGCCCAGGAAGAGCACCGCGAAGAAGGCCACGAAGACCCCCGCCGCCGTCACCGCCCCACCTCCAACGCCATATCCAGCGTCATATCCATCACCGACTCCATCACCGGCACCGACTCCATCACCAATTCCGTCACCGTCACCGACTCCATCACCAATTCCGTCACCGACTCCGTCACCGCTCGTCCATGGACGGCATCAGGCCGGTCTGCACCAGCGGGTTGCCGCGCTGGCGGGAGATGAAGATGCCACGGCCCGCCGGCATCGGACGCGCCCGTACGCCGCCGAGGATGTCGCCCTCCTGCGGGTCGCCCGAGAGCAGTACGCCCTGCGCGCCGAGCTCCATCATCCGCTGCATGAACGGCTCGTACGAGGCCCTGCTCGCCCCCGCCGCGCTGCGCGCGATGATGAAGCGGACACCCACGTCACGCGCGAACGGCAGCTGCTCCGTGAGCTTGTTGAGCGGGTTGCCGCTGGAGGTGGACACCAGGTCGTAGTCGTCGACGACCACGAACACCGTCGGCCCCCGCCACCAGCTGCGCTCACGCAGCTGCTGCGCCGTGACGTCGGCCGCGGGCGTACGGCGCTGCATCAGGTCCGACAGCGCGTCCACGTGGTGTTCCATGTTGTTGGACATCGGGACGTACTCCGCCAGGTGCGTAGACGGCGTCACGTCCAGCAGCGCGCGCCGGTTGTCGATGACGAAGAACTTGGCGGAATTCCCGTCGTACCGCTCCGACAGCTGCTTGATCAGCAGGCGCAGCAGGTTCGACTTGCCGGACTCGCTCTCGCCGAACACCAGAAAGAACGGATCGCGGTCGAAGTTGACGAAGACCGGCTCCAGCAGGTTCTCGTCGATCGCGAACGCCACGCCGCGCTGCGGCTGCTCGGCCCCCGCCGGCAGCGTCGCGGCGTCCAGCTCGCGCGGCAGCAGCCGTACGGCCGGGGCGCCCGGCCCCGTCCAGTGGCGGCCGACCTCCTGTGTCATGGCGGCCGTCGCCTCCGACAGGTCGCTGTCGGAGTTGATGGAGTCGATGCGCGGCACCGCCGCCATGAAGTGCAGCCTCTCCGGCGTCAGACCACGGCCGGGCACCCCCGTGGGGACGTTGACCGCGGCCTTGCGGTCCAGGTCGGAGTCCATCGTGTCGCCGAGCCGCAGCTCCAGCCGGTTCATCAGGTGGTCCTTGAGATTGGCGCGCACCTCCATCGAGCGTGACGCGGTCAGCACCACATGGATGCCGTAACCGAGTCCGCGTGCCGCGATGTCGAGGACGGCGGGCTCCAACGCCTCATAGTCGGTGCGGAAGTTGCCCCAGCCGTCGATGATCAGGAAGACGTCGCCCCACGGCTGGTCCGCCGCCGAGATCTCGCCCCGTTGGCGCATCCTGCGGAAGGTGTTGATGGAGTCGATGCCCGCCGTACGGAAGTACTCCTCGCGCCGTGTGAGGATCCCGTACACCTCGGCCGTCGTCCGTCGCACCTTCTCGGGGTCGAGCCGTGACGCCACCCCGCCGACATGCGGCAGTCCGGCGATCGACGACATGCCGCCGCCGCCGAAGTCCAGCCCGTAGAACTGCACTTCCTGCGGCGTGTGCGTCAGCGCGAACCCCGCGATGAGCGTCCGTAGCAGCGTCGACTTGCCGGACTGCGGACCGCCCACGATCTGCATGTGCCCCGCCGCACCGGAGAAGTCCCGGTACAGGGTGTCGCGGCGCTGCTCGTACGGCTTGTCCACCACGCCCAGCGGCACGATCAGACGCCCCGCGCCCTCGAAGCCCGGCTGTGTCAGCCCGCGCCCCTCCACGTTCGACAGCCCCGGCAGCAGCTCGTCCAGCGACGGCGGATTGTCCAGCGGCGGCAGCCACACCCGGTGCGCCTCCGCGCCGCGCCCTTCGAGCCGGCGCACGATCACGTCGAGCACCGTGTCGGCCAGCGCGTCGTCCTCGGGAGTGGTGCGCGCGTCCGGTACGGCGGGCCGGGTGGCCGGCTGTACGTAGTGCACCGGCACCGGCGCCGCGGTGAACGGCACGGGCCTGCGGTCGACCGGCAGCGGCCCCCCGGTGCCCGCGACGGCCTGGGCGTTCGCGCGGTACACCCCGGAGACGTACGCGGCCTTGAACCGCACCATCTCGTCGGTGCCGTACTTCAAATACCCGGAACCGGGCACGTTCGGCAGCTGGTACGCGTCCGGCACACCGAGCGCCGCGCGCGACTCCGCGGCCGAGAAGGTACGCAGACCCACCCGGTACGACAGGTACGTCTCCAGACCGCGCAGCCGGCCCTCCTCCAACCGCTGCGACGCCAGCAGCAGATGAACACCCAGCGAACGCCCGATGCGCCCGATCTGGACGAACATCTCGATGAAGTCCGGCATCGCTGTCAGGAGTTCACTGAACTCGTCGATGACCAGGACCAGCGACGGGATGGGCTGCAACGGCGATCCCGCCGCGCGCGCCTTCTCGTAGTCGTGGATGTTCGCGTAGTTGCCCGCGTCGCGCAGCATCTCCTGCCGGCGGTTCAACTCGCCGCGGATCGAGTCACCCATGCGGTCGACCAGCGTCAGGTCGTCCGCGAGGTTGGTGATCACCGCGGCGACGTGCGGCATCTGCGACATGCCCGCGAAGGTGGCGCCGCCCTTGAAGTCCGCGAGGACGAAGTTCAGCGTTTCCGAGGAGTGCGTGACGGCGAGGCCCAGCACGAGCGTACGCAGCAGTTCGGACTTGCCGGAGCCGGTGGCCCCGACGCACAGCCCGTGCGGCCCCATGCCCTCCTGCGCGGCCTCCTTGAGGTCCAGCATTACGGGCGCCCCGTCCTCGCCCACACCGATGGGCACACGCAGCCGCTCCGCCTGTGAACGGGGCCGCCAGGTACGGGTGACGTCGACCGACGCCGCGTCCCCGAGGTTCAGCAGATCGGTGAAGTCCAGGTTGGCGAGCAGCGGTTCGTCGTCGTCGTCCCCGCCCGTCGCGGCCCGCAGCGGCGCGAGCTGACGGGCCAGCGCCTCGGCGGCCTCCAGGCTCAGCCGGTCGGGCTCCCCGTCGTACACCATGCCGTGCCCCGACTCCAGCCGCAGCGAGTCGGGGTGCACCACCACGGAGAGGCCGCCGCGCGCGCCGGTGACCTCGCCCGGTACGACCTCGACGACCGTGACGCCCTGGAGTCCCTCGGCCGACGCCAGCATCGACACGGGGGGCAGCGACATGCCGTCCAGGACGACCACGATGTGCGGCTGGTCGAGCAGCGGGTGCCCGCCCGGCTGGAACCGCGGACGGCCCTCCAGCCGCGCCGCCAGCATCTCCTCCAACTCCCGTACGTCGGAGGTGATCAGCCGGCGGCTGCCCGCCCCGTCCCCGGGACCCTGCGCCTGGACGTGCGGCAGCCACTTCGCCCACTCCCACCCGGGCGCCGCCTCCCGCCCCGCGACCACGGCGATCACCAGGTCCTCGGGGGAGTGCAGCGAGGCCAGCGAACCGACCATCGCGCGCGCCGTGGAGCGCACCGACTCGGCCTCGCCGGTGACCGTCAAGTGGTAGAAGGCGCGCAGCGAGACGGCCATCGGCAGACCCTCCACGACGCTGTGCGCGTTGAGGAACTGCCGCATCGCCCCGGCGGTGAGCGGCTCCAGCTCGTCCACCGGCGCGGTCTCGGGCTCGATGAGCGCGGTGGCGAGCTGCTGACTGCCCAGCCCGATACGTACCTGCCCGAAGTCCTCGTCGGCCACCCGGCGTTCCCACACCCGGCTGCCCTCGGCGACCAGCGCCCACAGCTGCTCCGGCGACGGGTGCAGGTAGTACTGCGCGTCGCGTTGCAGATGCGCGGTCCGCAGCACCGTACGCCGCGTCTGCGTCAGGTACTTGAGGTAGTCACGCCGCAGGTCGGCGAGTTCACCCTGGGTGCCGCGCCGGTGCCGCACCAGCATCGCGATGGCCATGGCGATCGTCGAGGCGATCATCACCATGCCCATGATCCGCATGATCGGGTTCGGCGTCATGAAGAAGAAGACGACCGAACCGCCCATGCCGAGCATCGGCAGCAGCTGCATGAGCGCGCCCTCCTGCTGCCCTCTGGGCAGCGGCGGAGGGGGTTGTACCTGCACATGCTCGCCCGGTACCTCGGCGGGCAGGGCCCGCGGTGGGCGCTTGACGACGATCTGACTCACTGCTCACCAATTCCCTTGCCGGACGAAAGAGTTCCCACCGGCGCCCCCGTGGCGACGGGCCTACATCCGCGGGCAAGGATCCTACTTGCGTGGGTGCCCACCACCCGGCGGTAGGGTGACCGGACTCGTTCGCGCACGCGTGAACCATCCGCGGAAATGCGGTCATTCGGACCAGAAGCAGCGCAAGCGAGCGCGAACAAGTGCAAACGGCGCAAGCAAACGGGAACAAGCGCGAAAAGGCGCGAAGAAGCGCGAACGCAGGCATCGGGCGTATGGATCCACGAGGGGGATGCAGCACGTGAGTATGACGGCCCAAGCGGCGGCCACCGGCACCGGTCAGCCCGGCGCACCGGCCCCGTCCAGCGGTGGAACCGGCTTCTGCCGGATCACAGTTGTCGCACCGGACGGCCGGATCGATGTGGCGCTGCCCGAGGACATCCCCGTCGCCGACCTCCATTCGGAGATCCTGCGGCTGTCGGGGCAGAGCCCCGCGGCCGGCGCCCCGGTCGGGTATCACCTGGTACGCCGCGACGGCACCGTCCTCGACAGTGCCCGCTCGCTGGCCTCCCAGCGCATCCTCGACGGCGAACTGCTGTCGCTGCGCCCCTTCTCCGAGTCCCTGCCCCCGGCGGTCTTCGACGACGTCTCCGACGCCGTCGCGTCCGCGGTCGCCCGCGACCGCACGCTGTGGACCGACAGCGCCATGCGCGGTGCCGGGCTCTTCGGCGGCTCCGTCCTGCTGGTGCTGCTCGCCTTCGTCCTGTGGACCGCCGACCCCCGGCACGACACCCACGGCCTGCCGGGCATCCTGGCCGGCGTCACCGCCGTCCTGCTGGTCGCCCTCGCCGGCGTACGGGCCCGGGTGTACGACGACCGCGGCTCCACCGTCGCGCTCGGCATCGGCTCGCTGGCCAACGCCGCGGTCGCCGGCTCCGGACTGCTGCCCTTCGCGGACGGCCAGGGCATCGGCAGGCTCCAGTTCCTGCTCGCGTGCGCCGCCGTACTGGTCGCCTCGGTGATCCTGGTGATCGTCGCCCCCGGCGGCGACGGCCCCTTCGTCGCGTTCGTCTTCGCCTCCGCCGTCGGCCTCCTGGTGACGTTCATCGCCATCACGACCGACATGGCGCCCGCCGAGACCGCCGCCGTCTGCGCCGCGCTCTCCGTAGGAACACTCGCCTTCCTGCCGGGCCTCTCCACCCGCTTCGCCCGCCTCCCCATCGGCTTCGAGCCGCCCCGTACCGCCGCGGGCGACTACGGAAGCGACCCCGCGCCCCCCGCCCCCGTCGACCCCGAGCGCATCGCCGCCCAGGCCCGGCGCGGCCACGAGCTGCTGGTCGGCCTGGTCGGCGGCTGCGCGCTGGTGGCCGTCGGCGCCGCCGGCGTCCTGGGATTCTCCGACGGCCTGTGGGGCCAGCTGCTCGCCCTCGCCACCGGCGTCGCCATGCTGATGCGCGCCCACCTCTTCAGCTACACGGCGCAGGTCGGCTGCGCCCTCGCCGCGGGCCTCGGCGCCCTCGTCCTGCTGGGACTCGGGCTCTGCCTCAACCCCCCGGAGGGGCTGATCCGCGAGGCGCTGCGCGGTGACGGCACGGCTCTCGACATCCGTACGGTCTGGCTGACCGCCGCCATCGCCGGGATCGCCGCGCTGATCATCGCCATAGGGCTGATCGTGCCGCGCAAGGGCGTCACGCCCTTCTGGGGCCGTTTCCTGGAGATCGCCGAGTCCTTCGTACTACTGACGGTCGTCCCGCTCTGTCTGGCGGTGTTCGACGTCTACCACTCCATCCGTGCGTTGACGTCTTGACTGGCTGGTACGCTGTGTGACGGCCGTTTGTGTACGCGTTCCGGTCTGTCCGGAACCAGCGACCGAACATCATCGGCCGATCACCCCCGCCACTCGAGTAACCGAAGATCCCCAGCGAATTCGACCTGGGGCGCTCGATGGCTACGAAGACCACACGAGGAGTACGCGTGCCGCTTGCCGCCGCTACGAAGAAGCAGATCATGTCGGAGTTCGCCACCAAGGAAGGCGACACCGGCTCCCCCGAGGTCCAGGTCGCGATGCTCTCGCGCCGTATCTCGGACCTGACCGAGCACCTCAAGACGCACAAGCACGACCACCACTCGCGTCGCGGTCTGCTCATCCTGGTCGGCCAGCGCCGCCGCCTGCTGCAGTACCTGGCGAAGAAGGACATCCAGCGCTTCCGTGCGCTGGTCGACCGCCTGGGTATCCGCCGCGGCGCGGCCGGCGGCGCCAAGTAGTACGCCGTGAAGGGAGCGGTTCCCACACACCGGGGACCGCTCCCTTCGCCGTATGCGCAAGAAGCTCAGTAACCTGTTCGCAGGAGCACAGCTCCCGGACACCACTGAGAAGCACCACGGAACCACCGAAGAAGCAGCACAAGAAGGCACCACCCACTGACGAGGGGGAGCGCCCCTCCGCCGCCGCCGGTCCTCGGTAGTGGCCCCCGGAACGGCGCGGCGAACGCCGCCCGCGGCCCACGCCGCCGCCCCGGGAGCTTCGATCGAAGACCGGCCCGCAGGAGCGCTTCTCCGCCTGTCCCCCGCCACACGGGCGCGGGACGAAAGACGACAACGACGAGTATGGAGAACCACTGGTGGAGAACGAGACCCACTACGCCGAGGCCGTTATCGACAACGGCACGTTCGGCACCCGCACCATCCGCTTCGAGACGGGCCGCCTGGCCAAGCAGGCCGCCGGCTCCGCCGTCGCGTATCTGGACGACGACACCATGGTGCTGTCGGCCACCACCGCTTCCAAGAAGCCCAAGGACAACCTCGACTTCTTCCCCCTCACGGTGGACGTCGAGGAGCGGCAGTACGCGGCCGGCAAGATCCCCGGCTCCTTCTTCCGCCGCGAGGGCCGGCCCTCCGAGGACGCGATCCTCACCTGCCGCCTCATCGACCGCCCGCTGCGCCCCTCTTTCAAGAAGGGCCTGCGCAACGAGATCCAGATCGTCGAGACGATCATGGCGCTCAACCCCGACCACCTGTACGACGTGGTCGCGATCAACGCCGCCTCCTGCTCCACGCAGCTGGCCGGCCTGCCCTTCTCCGGCCCGATCGGCGGCACCCGTGTCGCCCTGATCAAGGGCCAGTGGGTCGCGTTCCCGACGCACACCGAGCTCGAGGACGCCGTCTTCGACATGGTGGTCGCCGGCCGCGTCCTGGAGGACGGCGACGTCGCGATCATGATGGTCGAGGCCGAGGCCACCACGAAGACCATCCAGCTCGTCGCCGACGGCGCCGACGCTCCCACCGAGGAGATCGTCGCCGCCGGACTGGAAGCCGCGAAGCCCTTCATCAAGGCGCTCTGCAAGGCCCAGGCCGACCTCGCCGCCAAGGCCGCCAAGCCCACCGGCGAGTTCCCGGTCTTCCTCGACTACCAGGACGACGTCCTGGAGGCCCTCACGGCCGCCGTGCGGAGCGAGCTGTCGCAGGCGCTCACCATCGCCGGCAAGCAGGACCGCGAGGCCGAGCTGGACCGCGTCAAGGAGCTCGCCGCCGAGAAGCTGCTCCCGCAGTTCGAGGGCCGCGAGAAGGAGATCTCCGGCGCGTACCGCGCGCTGACGAAGTCCCTGGTCCGCGAGCGCGTCATCAAGGACAAGGTCCGCATCGACGGCCGCGGCGTCACGGACATCCGTACGCTCGCCGCCGAGGTCGAGGCCATCCCGCGTGTGCACGGTTCCGCGCTGTTCGAGCGTGGCGAGACCCAGATCCTGGGCGTCACCACCCTCAACATGCTCCGCATGGAGCAGCAGTTGGACACCCTGTCGCCGGTGACCCGCAAGCGCTACATGCACAACTACAACTTCCCGCCGTACTCCGTCGGTGAGACCGGCCGCGTCGGTTCGCCGAAGCGCCGCGAGATCGGCCACGGCGCGCTCGCCGAGCGCGCCATCATGCCGGTGCTGCCGACGCGCGAGGAGTTCCCCTACGCGATCCGCCAGGTCTCCGAGGCGCTGGGCTCCAACGGCTCGACGTCCATGGGCTCGGTCTGCGCCTCCACCATGTCGCTGCTGAACGCCGGTGTGCCCCTCAAGGCCCCCGTCGCCGGTATCGCCATGGGCCTGATCTCCCAGGAGATCGACGGCAAGACGCACTACGTCGCCCTCACCGACATCCTCGGTGCGGAGGACGCCTTCGGCGACATGGACTTCAAGGTCGCCGGCACGAAGACGTTCGTCACCGCGCTCCAGCTCGACACCAAGCTCGACGGCATCCCCGCCTCGGTCCTGGCCGCCGCGCTGAAGCAGGCCCGCGACGCCCGCCTCCACATCCTCGATGTGATGAACGAGGCCATCGACGTCCCGGACGAGATGTCCCCGAACGCCCCGCGGATCATCACCGTCAAGATCCCGGTGGACAAGATCGGTGAGGTCATCGGCCCCAAGGGCAAGATGATCAACCAGATCCAGGAGGACACCGGCGCCGACATCACGATCGAGGACGACGGCACCATCTACATCGGTGCCGCCGACGGACCGGCCGCCGAGGCCGCCCGCGCCACGATCAACGGCATCGCCAACCCGACCATGCCGGAGGTCGGCGAGCGCTACCTGGGTACGGTCGTCAAGACCACCACCTTCGGCGCGTTCGTCTCGCTGCTCCCCGGCAAGGACGGTCTGCTGCACATCTCGCAGATCCGCAAGCTCGCCGGCGGCAAGCGCGTGGAGAACGTCGAGGACGTCCTCGGCGTCGGCCAGAAGGTCCAGGTCGAGATCGCTGAGATCGACCAGCGCGGCAAGCTCTCCCTGATCCCCGTGATCGAGGGCGAGGACGAAGAGAAGAACGACAAGCAGGACGACCAGAAGGACGAAGCCTCCCAGTGACGTTTCGTAGTTCCACGACGACGGCCCGCACCTCCTCGGAGGTACGGGCCGTCGCCCGTACCCAAACCCTCCTCGAGGGGCAGAACGGCATCGGCACCGTCCGCCGCACGACCCTCCCCGGCGGCCTGCGCGTCGTCACCGAGTCGCTGCCGTCCGTACGGTCGGCGACCTTCGGCATCTGGGTACAGGTCGGCTCGCGCGACGAGACGCCCACGCTGGGCGGCGCCACGCACTACCTCGAACACCTCCTCTTCAAGGGCACCCGGAAACGCAGCGCCCTCGACATCTCCTCCGCCATAGACGCGGTCGGCGGCGAGATGAACGCCTTCACGGCGAAGGAGTACACCTGCTACTACGCGCGCGTGCTCGACACCGACCTTCCCCTCGCGATCGACATCGTGTGCGACATGCTCACGGGCTCGCTCATCGAGGCCGAGGACGTCGACGCCGAGCGGGGCGTCATCCTCGAAGAGATCGCCATGACCGAGGACGACCCGAGCGACTGCGTGCACGACCTCTTCGCGAAGACGATGTTCGGCGACACCCCCCTCGGCCGCCCCGTCCTCGGCACCGTCGACACCGTCAACGCCCTCGACCGCGGCCGGATCGCCCGCTTCTACAAGAAGCACTACGACCCGACGCACCTGGTCGTGGCCGCGGCGGGCAACGTCGACCACGACACCGTCGTACGACAGGTGAGCCGCGCCTTCGAGAAGGCCGGCGCCCTGTCTCGTACGGACGCCGTCCCCGTCGCCCCGCGCGAGGGCCGCCGCGAGCTGCGCACCGCGGGCCGCGTCGACCTGCTGAACCGCAAGACGGAGCAGGCACACGTCGTCCTCGGCATGCCGGGTCTCTCCCGCACGGACGAGCGCCGCTGGGCGCTGGGGGTCCTCAGCACGGCCCTGGGCGGCGGTATGAGCTCCCGCCTCTTCCAGGAGGTACGGGAGAAGCGCGGCCTCGCCTACAGCGTGTACTCGTACACCTCGGGCTTCGCCGACTGCGGACTGTTCGGCGTGTACGCGGGCTGCCGCCCCAGCCAGGTCCACGACGTACTGAAGCTCTGCCGCGACGGGCTCGACCAGGTCGCCTCCGACGGACTCAGCGACGAGGAGATCGGCCGCGCCGTCGGCCAGCTCTCCGGCTCCACCGTCCTCGGCCTGGAGGACACCGGCGCGCTGATGAACCGCATCGGCAAGAGCGAGCTGTGCTGGGGCACCCAGATGTCCGTGGACGACATGCTGGCGCGGATAGCGGCCGTCACCCCCGACGACGTACGCGCGGTGGCACGCGACGTACTGGGACAGCGCCCCTCGCTGTCGGTCATCGGCCCCCTCAAGGACAAGCAGGCCGACCGGCTCGACGAAGCGGTCGCCTGACCGCACCGCCTCACCGCGGCCTCCTAAGGAAGCAGAAGGAAACAGAGCGATGAGCACCAAACTGCGGGTGGCCGTTCTCGGCTCCAAGGGCCGGATCGGCTCCGAGGCCGTACGGGCCGTCGAGGCCGCCGACGACCTGGAACTGGTCGCCGCCCTGGACCGGGACGACGACCTGGACACCCTCGCCGACTCGGGGGTCCAGGTCGCCGTCGAACTGACCGCGCCCTCCGCGGTGATGGGCAACCTGGACTTCCTCGTACGCCACGGCATCCACGCCGTCGTCGGCACCACCGGCTGGACCGACGACCGCCTGGCGCGGCTGCGGACGCTGCTGGCGGACTCCCCGGGAACGGGCGTGCTCGTCGCGCCCAACTTCTCCATCGGGGCCGTCCTCACCATGAAGTTCTCCCAGGCCGCGGCGCGCTACTTCGAGTCCGCCGAGGTGATCGAACTCCACCACCCGAACAAGGTGGACGCCCCGTCGGGCACCGCCAACCGCACCGCCCAGCTGATCGCCGAGGCCCGCGCCGACGCGGGCTGCGCGCCCCAGCCCGATGCCACGGTCACGGCGCTGGACGGGGCGCGCGGCGCGGACGTCGACGGTGTGCGTGTGCACTCCGTACGGCTCCGAGGACTGCTGGCGCACCAGGAGGTGCTGCTCGGCGCCGAGGGGGAGACGCTCACCATCCGCCACGACTCCCTGCACCACAGCAGCTTCATGCCGGGGATCCTCCTCGGCGTCCGCCGGGTGGTCGGCACACCGGGCCTCACCTACGGCCTGGAGCACTTCCTCGACCTGAACCTGCCGGGCTGACCGCCGTGCGCGCCAAGATCATGTACTTCGTCATGGCGGCGCTGCTCGTCGGCTACTTCGTTCTGGCCGGCGGCCGGGGCGTCGCGCTCATCGGGATCGGTACGCCGCTGACCGTCACGTTCGGCATCGCCGTGCTGGTGATGCCGGTCATCGGCGCCTGGTTCCTGTGGAAGAACACCCAGTTCGTCCGGCGGGCCAACCGGCTCGCCGCCGAGCTGGACGCCGAGGGCGGGCTGCCGGTGGACGAACTGGTGCGCACCCCGGGCGGCCGGGTGGACCGCGCGTCGGCGGACGCCGTCTTCGCCGCCCGGCGCGCCGAGACCGAGGACACCCCGGGGGACTGGCGCTGCTGGTTCCGTCTCGCGGTCGCGTACCGCGACGCGGGGGACACTCCCCGGGCCCGCGAGGCGATGCGGCGCGCGATCACGCTCCACGGGGCCGCCCCGGCGGCAGCCGCGCGATGACACCCCCGACACCTCTGACACCGCGCTGAGCCGCGGTCTCCACAACACAGCGGCCGGGGGGGGGGGGGGGGGGGGGTGGGGGGGGGGGGCCGCCCCCCCCCCCCCCCACCCCCCCAACAAACAACGCGCGCATCGAGCACACCCGCCCCGCCAAGCGCACCACCCACCCC